>MIBM01000085.1:0-12413 GCA_001830645.1 Spirochaetes bacterium RIFOXYC1_FULL_54_7 | reverse complement strand
CCTCTGGAGGTGGAACCGGTGGATGCCAGAACCCTGTCACCCGAGGACCAGCATCTACGGACTGAGACAGGCCGGGCCATCAGGAAGGCCGTGGCCGACCTGCCTGAAAAGTATGCTATCTGCCTTGAATTGTTCTTCGGGGACGGCATGAAGTACGAAGAAATCAGCGAGGTAACCGGCTTCCCGGTAAACACGATAAAGTCCCATGTGTTCAGGGCCAAACGTGAACTACGGAGCGCGCTCGAAATGGAGGGCGAAGCATGAATTGCACGGAATTTCTGGATCGCCTGGACGCATCCGACGGCTTCTCCCTCGACAGGTTGTATCTGGACGAGGAGCAGAGGCTTCATGCGGCCACTTGCCCCGGTTGCACCAGGGCTTCAGAGAAAATCCAGGCCGCCCTTGCTGTCTATCGACTGCCCGATCTGGTCTCCTCGGTCGACCTGGTGCCACGGGTACTGGACCTCATACCCTTCTTGCCGGCTCCACGACGGGTGGTCTCGATGCGTAACTGGCTGCTGGCCGGATTTATTCTGCTACTGTCGCTTGGGGGACTGCCAATGACGGGTGGTTACCGCGCCTTGTCATACCAGTACGGCATGGGTTTTTCCCTGCCCCTTATACTGGTGATGAGTGGTGCATTGACTCTCTACGTTGGCTTGTTTGCCTTGAGCCATCTGGACGAGTTGGCTACGCACTTCAATCTTAGATCCTTCAGCCATTGAAAAACACCGTCCTGCATTGCTGCGGGACTGCGTCCATGTATCACAGGGAACGGCTTAAAGCCTTATACTGCACCTGCTGGATTTTCTGTCCGGCCTTAGTCTCCCTCTTTGACTATCTCTACCTTGAAGCCCTCGGGGGCGGTGGCATCTTCCTTGGGAGGTATGGTAACCCGGAGTATGCCATTGCGGAAAACCGCGCGTACCGCCATCTGGTCAAAGCGGTCGGCTGGGACATAATACTTCTGTTTCTCTATGTCCTTGAGTTTCAGTCGACGCTTGAAGAAACGTACGCCTTCTTCCTGGGATGCGGTCTGGCCGATCCGGGCCGAGAAGACCATGTAATCTCCCTGGAAGGTCAGGCTTATGTCTTTCTCATCGAAGCCGGCCAGGGCAAACTCGAAAACCATGGACCGGTCTGCGGTCATGAAAATGTTCATTGGCGGGTATGAAAAAGTGGGGTACAGGTCGGCGTTTTCTTCATGGTCAGCCACATTGAACCATGAAGCGGGGCCAGCTCCGGGTCCGGGTCCCTCGGGGCCGAAGTTGTCCCTCATCTGGTCGCCGAAGGTCTTGGCTGCATCGAAAATTTCGTCGAGCATCGAGCCTATGTCGACATACATACGGTTACCCTTCATGGTAATCCCCCTTGAAGGTGGAGTCTTATGTCCCTCCATACGGAGCGAACCCCGGCGAATCCCATGGGGCATCCGCCACAGGTCATTGACGACCCACATCTATACAAGAATACGCATGTTTCCGGGTAAAAGCAAGGTATGATTCCCGGCATTACCGTTGCATAACACTGAGTTTTCTGGTCTGATATAATTGGAGGACGTTATGGATGAAATACAGCGGGTCTTGTTAGTAGGAACGGGCGCTATTGGTGCAGCCCTGGCTTCCATCATCCAGCGCGCCTGCCCGGGTTGCGTCTCGGTCCTGGCCGAGGGTGAACGCTTCGTGCGCTACCGCCGGGAAGGCTTTGTGGTCAATGGTGAGTCCATGCAGTTCAACCTCGTTCAGCCGGTCGGCATGGCAGGGCAAGCAGGGCAAGCGGAGACGCTTGCGGGCAGTCCATCTAGTGGTGGATTCGACCTGATAGTCCTGGCGGTCAAATATCACCATCTTGCCCTGTCCATAGACCAGATGCGTGGCCATGTGGGTCCGCAGACCATGATACTCTCACTGCTCAACGGCATAGACAGCGAGGAGTTGCTTGGTACAGCCTTCGGATCCGGACCCGGCGCTCCGGATGGCGAAAAGCTGCCTGTGTATGCCATGAGCCTGGGTATAGACGCCGTCAGGCAGGAAAACAAGGTCACCTTTTCAACCTTTGGAAAGATCCACTTTGGTGACAGGTTCAACAACCCCGGCGCGTACAGCCAGCGGGTGCTCAGGCTTTCACGTTTCTTTGACCGGACCGGGGTTCCATACGTTATTCCGGAAAACATGCTTCGCAGCTTATGGTTCAAGTTTATGATGAATGTCGGTATCAACCAGGCCTCGGCGGTACTCAAGGCTCCTTACGGGACCTTCCAGACCGAACCTCATGCCCGGGAGGTCATGAGGTCCCTCATGCATGAGGTTGTAGCCCTCTCCAGGGCGATGGGCATGGGTCTGGATGACAACGATGTGCAGAAGATAGACGAGCCGCTGTTTTCATTGCATCCGGCTGGTTACACCTCCATGTGCCAGGATGTCATGGCCGGCAGGAAGACCGAGGTAGAGATGCTGGCAGGAGAGATTCTGGAACTCGGGCGCAGGCATGGAGTGGCCACGCCGGTGAACGAGGCATTCTTCAACCTGATCAAAGCCATAGAGGCCGCTTATCCGGATTCCCGAGTAGAAAATTCCTGAAATGTCGTTTTTATACGCACCAGATCCGATTACCTGCGTATAATGCGGGTTGCCTATGAAACACCTATTGCTTATCAACCCTGTAGGGCGCAGAAGCGGCTACATGCTGAGCAGGATATCCTGCTTCCCTCCACTTGGTCTTGCCTATGTTGCCGCAGTTACTCCCGGAGACTGGGATGTGAGGATTCTGGATGAGAACTTCGATGCCTGGAACCACGAGGAGGCTGATCTCGTTGGCATAACCGCCTTCACGAGCAATGTTGGCCGCGCCTATGAGATAGCGGACACTTACCGCAAGATCGGAATACCTGTGGTCATGGGCGGCATCCATGCCTCCATGCTTCCCGAAGAAGCCCTCTGCCATGTCGATGCGGTTGTGTCCGGCGAGGTGGAAGGCATCTGGGCCAAGGTTCTGGAAGATTTCCAGGACGGCAGGATGTCCGGCCTGTACCAGGGTCCCCAGATAGATCTTGAAACCAGCGATATCCTGCCCCGGCGGGAACTCCTGCACCCCGGATACCTATGGCAACCGGTGCAGACCTCCCGTGGCTGTCCTTTTGACTGCAGTTTTTGTTCGGTGTCACGATATCTTGGCCGGCGATACCGCCAGAGGACTGCCGAATCGGTACTCCGGGAACTGGAGTCCATCAAAGGCAAACATGTGCTCTTCCTGGATGACAACCTGATAGGGTATTCTGGAAATGCCCGCTCCAGGGCTTTGGCCATATTCGACGGCATGATAAGCCGCAAGATGGACAAGAAGTGGTGGATGCAGGCCTCGATAAATGTTGCAGATGATGCACTGTTGCTTCAACGGGCGTCCGAATCGGGGTGTACGCACGTCTTCATTGGCTTCGAGACTACCGAGGAGGGTTCCCTGGAGGAGATGCACAAGGGTATAAACCTCAAGACCGGGGTGGACAACTACGGCGAGGTGGTAAAACGCCTGCATGCTGCCAGGATAGGTGTCATGGGAGCCTTCATCATCGGCAACGACCATGAGACTGATGCGTATTACCGCAGCCTGGCCAGATTCATCATCCGCTCTGGCATCGATATAGTCCAGATATCCATTCTGACTCCTCTTCCCGGAACGGCACTCATGGACAAGGTCATGGCTGAAGGTCGCTTGTTGTACCATGATTTTCCGGCTGACTGGGAGAAGTTCCGCTTCTCGTACCTGACCCACCGTCCGGAGGGTCTCAGTGTCGAAAGCGTATATACAGGCAATAATTACATCAAGAAGCGCATCTACTCCTTCCCCATCTACCACTATCGACTGATCAGGTCCGTCCTCAGCCTGCGCAGGCCTGTGGGGGCCTATCTGGTCTATAAGTTGAACCAGGCCCTGAAGCGGAGTTGGTTGAACTCACATTACCGCGGGGCTTACCCGGACAGGATTGAAGACAAATGAGTATCGACTATCTCATGGAGAGCGATGAGGAAGCCCTTCGGCTGGAACTCAAGACAGACGCAGCGGTAGTCCAGGCCCAGGCCACTCTGGCGGGTCTGAAACCGGGTATGCGGGTGGCCGATATCTGTTGTGGTGCCGGGCTTACCACTGCCATACTTGGTGGCATGGCCTCCCCGGGTGGCCATGCTCTGGGCATTGATGCCTCATCGGGTCGAATACAACACGCCAGGACCAGATATGGTCAGGCGGGATCCCTCTTTGAATGCAGGGACATCCGGGAAGACCTGTCGGATCTGGGGAAATTCGATTTCGTGTGGGTCCGGTTTGTCCTTGAATACTTCAAGGCCGAGGCCTTTGACGTTGTCAGGAACCTCGGGTCCATTGTTGCCGATGGCGGCATACTATGCTTGATAGACCTGGACCATAACAGCCTGAATCACTATGGACTCTCGGATCGCCTTGAAAAGGCCCTCCGGGTGTCCATTGCTGCTCTTGAGGATACGGTCAATTTTGACCCCTATGCAGGACGAAAGCTGTATTCCCATCTGTATCGTCTTGGCTACACCGACATCCAGGCTGATGTGGGTGCTCATCATCTCATCTATGGCCCATTGCGTGACAGCGACGCCTTCAACTGGCTCAAGAAGATAGAGGTTGTACACCGCAGAACCGGCTTTGCGATACCAGGTTATGGATCGGCCGCCGAGTTCTCTGCTGACTTCGAGGCTTTCTTTACAGACCCCGGCAGGTTTACCTACACACCAGTCATCAACTGCTGGGGGCAGCTTCCCCGCAAGTCCTGATCAGAAGGTTGATGCGCCGACCTTGACGGGAACTCAGACGGCCAACTCTTCCGGAGTCTCTGCTTCACTGGTGATGAAGGCAATAAAAGCATGTACCACTTCGGGGTCAAAGTGGTTGCCGGTTTCAGCCATCAGGGCAGCTATGGCTTCATCATGGGTCATAGGGTTACGATAATGGCGTTTGGCGGTTATGGCCTCGAAGAAGTCGGCCACGGCTATGATACGGGATCCAAGCGGTATCGCATCACCATTCAGTCCACGCGGATAGCCAGATCCATCTATTTTTTCATGATGGGAGCCGGCTATGAAGGGTACTTCCTGGTAGATGCCTTCGAAATTGATCCGTTTCAGGATGCTTTCGGTCTTCGCGGCATGGGTTTTTATTTCCTCCCTCTCTATGTCGGTCAAGGAACTGGTCTTTTTAAGAATTGAATCCTGGATGCCTATCTTGCCATAGTCGTGCAGTTGGGAGGCTACGCGTATCATTTCGGTGTACTCCCTTGGTAGTCCCATTTCACGGCAGATGGCCAGGGCATATCTGGTGACCCTCTCTGAATGGCCAGCGGTGAGGAAGTCCCTGGCATCTATGCTGGCTGCCAGGGTCTGGAGTATGGATCTGAACTGATGGTCACGCTCTTCAACCAGGAAGGCGTTGTGTATACTGATGCCAATCTCCGGCACAATCCCCATCAGAAGGTTTATATCGCTCTGTATAAGTGGCCGTTTGGTACGGATGTTGTCTACCGCCACGACACCAAGGCTTTCATTTTCGAAGATGATGGGGCAACAGATGAAGGATTTCGAGCCCATCTTCTTCGCGAAATCCAGGCTGCGCTTGGATAATTCGCCACTTATTTCATCTATATCGTTGACCAGGAAGGGCCTGCGTTCCTTGTGGCAGATGACGAATACGCCCCTGGATTCTTCCTTGTCCAGATGGAAGCTGGCTGCTTTCATCGCTACTATATCATCTTCCCGATAGCCAAACCCGTCACGGTATTCAAGGCGGGTCTTGTCCTTGTTCTGCAGGAGGATGAGGCCCCTGTCGTAATCCAGGCGCTTTTTGAATACCTCGTTGACCCGTGACAGGATATCGTCGATCTGGATCTGCTTGCTTATGGCCTGGCCGATTTCATTGATCATCAGCGCATGGTTGTAGTTGTCGTTGGCACCATCGAGCAGGGTGTCCATGGACTCGCGCAGCTGACCGATGGTAACCACCAGGTCACGGTGTTCGAAATGTTCCCCGAGTATGGATAGCAGCAGGAGCAACAGGAACAGGCCAGGTACCAGGAACCTGAGGGGTATGGCAGGGGAGGAGAACCAGGCATGGATGGAAACCCCCGCCGCTATTATATAGGCCAGATTCCTTAGATTTTTTACTATTGCCCCGAGTGATGCCTGCCAGGAAATGACATACCGGCATTTATCGGCACCTTTGAATATGCATTCGGGGTGTTCGATGCGGGGAGCCCTGTAGTTGAACAAGCGTATGATGGCTTCGAAATATCCGATCCGGTTTTCACACTGGTATGCTTTTTCCTGTACACCATTTATTGGGGTTACAACTATCTCGATGGCAGTTCTGGACAGTCTTCGTGATTGGTATTTTGATGAGCGGGTATAGCTGCCTGCAATCTTCTCGACCAGTTCGAATACCTTGGCGGGTCCAACGAAACCAAGGACGTACTTGGTCATGGTGCCTATCGCCTCCGGAGCGGCTGAGTAACGTCCTGCCTCCCTGGCAATGTGAACGTTGCCCGTAGCCTGGACCAGGGCTTCATAAAACCGGTCTACCTGATCCTGCTGGAACCAGTGACCTTCATCCTCAACCTGGTAGCCTTCCATGTCGGCTGCTTCCAGGAGTTCACCAGCCCGTACATAATGGTATCTCTCGGCAACCAGCTTCAGGAAGGTGCTGATGATCTTGCTGCTGTATAGTGGCATCTTGTCATCCATGGTTGACTCGCTTGAAGGTATTCTTCAGGAAACGGAAATAGCCATCGGTATACTGCAAATCGCATATCCAGAGACAGTATTTTTTCTCGTAGGATATGTTGTTTTTCTCCAGGTAGCCAAAAGGGTATACTAGTGCTGGAAGTTCTTCCTGCCTGTAGTGATGTCGGAGATCATGCATTGCCGCAACCAGTGTGCCTGGATCCATGTCCTCGTCTTCAATTACCACTACATGCATGCAGTTTGTCAGATTGGATAGGTTCAGCCCGGTATCGGACAATGCTACTACGATAACAGCCATCAGCCTGCCAGCCTGTTTCAGGGCAAACACCTGCTTTTCGCGCTTGAAACCAAGGGCCCGATACTCAGCATTGATGTCGCTGTCAGGAAGCATGTCGACTTTGAGATCCATGGCGTCAAGCATGAGTCCGCCGGATTTCATTTCATAGTAACGTTCGAGTTCTTCCAGATCAGTGTCATTTACCGGCATCAACTGGTATGGTGAGCTGGCCGTGCCAGTCTGGGGCTGGCCTGAAAGGATCAGATAGCCAAAGGTATCCACGGATGCGCCTTTGGGGTTGGCTATGTCCTTGGCTACGCCACCGAAAATACGGTTTGGAAAGGAGTTTTCCGGCCGGTAATAACAAAAGACAAAGTTCATGTTGGTTGACAGCAAGGAATTGAATTCGTTGGCATACGAACTGACCTGTTCCAGCACAGTAAGGCCAGCCATTGCGTGGCTCTTCCTGGATGAGCTGTGATGGTGGATCATCCAGGCTTTGCTGTAGAAGCGCAGCATTGACATGTGGCCAAAGAGGGTGCCCTTGTCCTGGAAGACGAAGTGTCTGGCTATGGACGGGCTCTCCTGATACAGCTTCTGGTAGGTCCGTTTGAAATCATCTTTCCTGGATTCCATGGCGGAGTACTTCGAGGGGTATATGAAACCCGAGTCAAAGAAGAACTGCCAAAGCGCTTCGGGATCCACCTGGTTGCAGACAAAGGACTTCGGATTCATGGCCTGGTGCAGCAGGGCAGAGAGCTTGGCCTGATCCTGTATCCTCATGTCCAGGAGTACCATGCCACAGCGGACAGCACCTTCAACCTGGCTTGACGGCATCGTGTTCCGGTACAGCACCTGGGCAGAACATTTGACAAGCGTATTGCCGGCAATTTCCAGGGTCAGTTCCGGGATCATCATGCCCGGGATCAGGATTGAAGCATCGGAATGCTCCTCCACCGCCAGGCCGGTACTTGAGATGTCCGCGGTCTGCAGAAACACCTGTTTGCCACTCAGGGGATGCAGGAAAGACAGGTTGACAGGTGGAACGGTGTGGTGCCGGAGGCTACGGTACTCCTTTTTCCTGAACCTGCTGATATTGCTCTCCCGGGGAGTCAGGACGAACCATCGGCGTGTGGATGACTTGCCGTGCCTTATTATCAGGCAGTCGCCGGAATATAGTAGATGGTCGTTCCTGGTGAACATCACCTGTACGCTTTGATCGGGATTAATCCAATGAAAGGATTGGGAAGCATTTCCTGCAAGTTCGATCCGGAACGAGACAGCATTGAAATCTATCAGGAACCCTTCGAAGGACGCGCCATTCTGGACCAGCTTTGCATCTATGTCTTCTGCCTGGAACCGTTTTATCTTGCGGTATGTCTTTTCATTGGCACCTTCGGGAACGACAAAGCTGATGGTTCCTGTAGCCATCCCGCAGATTTCCGGATTCACCTGTATCAGGTTCTGCCCATCACTGATGAGCAGATGTTCAAATAGATGGTCTTCAACGTTCCCCTGCAATACCTGGGGCTGTTGCCACAGGCAGTCCAGAATGGATCCTGTACACGGTTGGGGCCAAACCTGAACCGAGACAATATTACCATACTTACGGTTCCTGAAATTGACCAGAATGGTACCATTCTGGAAGTTGATATAGTTCAGGATGTTGATGAGGTCGTTTTTCTTGACCCGTTTTCCCTCATTGGGAATGTCAGCGGGATTTTCTTGCCCGATCAGGCCTTGGGACGCACCTAGGCTGTCTACCGGCATTGTTCATCCTTTACAAAGGTTCCTTTGGGACTCGTTGATGGGAAATCAGGATCAGGGATGGGTAACCCGCCATGGATGGCAACTGGCCTCAACTTCCCGGTCATTCTGTCCTTACGTCTACGGATCTGTCAATTATTATTATTGTCGGAATATAAGGTCGGTCGCTGGACTCTGTCCTCCGATAAACTTTGATGAATTGCCACAATGACAAGGATAGCCCGGTTGTTAGCTGGATAGCGGTGTCCTGGCCGGTGTAGCTACTGGTGGGGCGTACCAGTGTCCTTCGGCCTATCCAGTTGATTCCGGCGAGGAACCATCCCCAGCTTCTTCATCCTGCTCTGGAGGGTGCTTGGTTTCAAGCCCAGGAGTTCCGCCGCACCACCTGGGCCATAAATCCTGCCGCCACTCCGCTCCAGGGCAGCGCCTATGGCCACTCGCTGTGCATCGTCTATGGTAAGGCTGGCAGGTGTATTGTTGACAGGCTCGACACTGTGCCAGCCGGGTTTGTTGCTGGTAGCCACGGTTGCGGATTTCCTACCGCGCGGGCTGGCATAAGCCTGGCTGATCTGGTTCTGATGGACCTGGTCCTGATGAATCTGGTCCGGGGCAGTAGGCAAGGCGACATGGGCTTCGCTGATCATGCCACCCCGGGCCAGGATAACCCCCCGTTCCAGGGCATTGCGCAGCTCCCGTACATTCCCCGGCCAGTTCCGCTCTTCGAGTACTATGGCCGCTTCAGCCGAGAGGGCTGTACCAGAGAAGCCAGCTCTAGTGCGTATATCACCAAGAAAAGTTTCCGCCAGAAGCAGTATATCACCGGGTCTCTCCCTCAAGGCCGGCAGGCGCACGGGAAACACACTAAGGCGGTAGTACAGATCCTCCCTGAACCGGCCGTTCCTGGCTGCTTCGGCAAGATCCACATGGGTCGCGGCAACTATGCGGACATCGACTCTGATAGTCCGCTCGCTGCCCACCCGCTCGAAAGAACCTTCCTGTATGATGCGTAGTAGCTTGGGCTGGAGCTCCATAGGCAGGTCGCCTATCTCGTCCAGGAAGAGGGTGCCTCCGTCAGCCAGCTCGAAACGGCCTTTCCTGGACGAGTTGGCCCCAGTAAAAGCCCCCTTTTCATGGCCAAAAAGCTCGCTCTCAGCCAGACTTGGTGCCAGGGCAGAGCAGTTGACGGCCACGAAGGGCTGATCGGATCTTGCAGAGAGGCGGTGGACACTGCGCGAAGCTAGTTCCTTGCCTGTCCCTGTTTCGCCGAGAACCAGGACGGGCAGCTCTGTCCCCGCCACCATTCTGATGGCCTCTATCGCCCGTATCCAGGCAGGAGATGATCCGACCAGTCCCGTAAGGGGCTCATAACCGGGTGTCAGTAGAGCATTGCGTTCACGAACAAGGTCGGCATTTGCATGTTCGAGTTTGCTGGCGGCATCGGACTGGACCATACTGATGGAGATCAGCTTCGAGATGGTGGCTATGAAACGGACCAGCCCGGGAGTGAACTTGCCACAGCTACGGTGATCCAGGGTCAACAAGCCTATGCTCTTGCCACCGCAGGATAGAGGAGCTACCAGACAGGAATGGCCATGGGGCAGATCCAGAACACCATTGTAAGTATCCACATGCTCCTCGGTCTCGCCGAAAAGCTTTGGTTCACCTTTTTCCATTATGCGGGCCAGATCTCCGCGATCGCGCAGGGAAATGGAGTAATTCGTGAGACCAGGACCTGCCAAAGGGCCAGCGGTTTTGCGTACCCGCAGAAGCTCTGATCCCTCCAGACCCAGGACTACTGCCAATTCATAGTCTATGAGTTCTCCGAGAGCCTCGAGGACAAGTTCCAGTGTATGTTCTGGATCAAGACGCTGCATCGAAGTCGCAGCTGCCACCGGAATATCGGTGTATTCTGGATTGCCGTGGATTACCGACATATCGGTAATATACCGAAATATCGGTAGCGCGGAAAGGCTTGAGGCTGATACCCGGTGTCTATCAGGGCTGTTTTACGCTCTTATGTCCCAGATAGGCTGAAATCCACACTCAGCAAGCTGGTTTTATCAGAAATCTCCTCTTTCGGGAGTTTGGCATGGTTCATGCTTAATATAAAGCAGAATACATCGTGGCCAAGGCCGCGCAACAACCTAAGGAGGATTTTAATGGAAACCAATGAAACCCAGGCAGCAAGCATGCCCCGCATCGGCGATAAGGCACCAGCCTTCAAGGCCGTCACCACCCAGGGGGATATCGACTTTCCCAAGCAGTATGAAGGCAGCTGGGTAATCCTGTCCAGCCACCCCGCCGACTTCACACCAGTGTGTACTTCCGAGTTCATGACCTTTGCAAAGCTGGCACCGGACTTCGAGAAGCTGAATACCAAGCTCGTCGGCCTTTCTGTAGATGGCCTGTACAGCCACATTGCCTGGCTGCGCACCATCAAGGAGAAGATCGAATACAAGGGTATGAAGGATATCGAGGTGAAGTTCCCCCTCATCGAGGACATCACCATGGATGTAGCCAAAAAGTACGGCATGATCCAGCCCGGGGAGTCCAACACCAAGGCTGTACGGGCCGTCTTCGTCATCGACCCCAAAGGGATAATCCGAACCATCATATACTATCCCCTGAGCATGGGCCGCAATTTCGACGAATTGATCAGGGTCATCCAGGCTTTGCAGACCGCTGACGCTTTCAGCATTGCCACTCCTGCCGACTGGCGCCCCGGCGATGATGTGATTGTACCCCCCGCCGGCTCCTGCGGCGTGGCCAAGGACAGGATGGAAGGCAAGGCCGCAGGAGTCACCTGCCATGACTGGTTCTTCTGCACCAAGAAGATCAGCAAGGAAGAAGTCCTTTCAAAGATCCAGGCAAAGTAGGCCGGTCAGGGACCTTCCCCTGATTCTGGTGATGATTCCGGAACCGGGACTTGTCCCCGAAAGTTGACTACCGGTCCGGGCTGTGAAAACCAGTCCGGGCCATTGTTATCGAGGGATTCTGCCTTCCACAAATACTTACAAGCAATATCTACAGCAGACCCAGCAATTCCTGCAGCTCCGCCTCCGGGAATACTTTCCCGGCAACTTGTGGCTTTTCAGCCAGCAGACGCTGCAACAATTCCCTGGAGGCTTTGCCTTGGGGGATAAGGAAATCCGCTTCCCGGGCACAGTCTTCTGCTACCGTCCGTATCGAGGCAGCCAGGGCCTTGGCAAGTCTGGCTCCGTTGGTACCTTTGGTTCCGTTGGTGCCTTTGCTTGCGTTGGCAATGGCCCTCACCTGCAGTTCTTCGGCGTATTTCCTGTCCATGAAGGCCAGAAGGGCTTCTTTCACTTCCGGGTTCTTTGGCGGGTGCACTGGATAGTTGTCCATGACCAGGGATATGGCATGGGAGGGGCAGGCATCGACACAGCGCCTGCAGCCATCCAGGCACTTGTCCTTGTCTATCTGCCCGGTTTCTGTGTCGGTGGCTCCAGTGGGGCAGACAAAGAGGCAGGCACAGTCTTTGGTGCATAGTCTGATGTTTCTGATTGCGTACATGTCTGCCTCCTAGGCCACTTTGCTGAAGCGGAACGACTGGACCTTGCATACCGGACAAAGTTCAGGAGCTTCCTCGCCTA
>MIBM01000084.1:4322-12516 GCA_001830645.1 Spirochaetes bacterium RIFOXYC1_FULL_54_7 | reverse complement strand
GGCGCCGGTTCATCCTGGTTCGCCTACGCAGCAGCCCTTGATATAAGCGGTTCGAGCCTGTATGACCTTAGTGCCTCGGTTTCCATCGATGATGGATCCATCGCCTATTTCCTCGAGGCTGCCACCGAGCGTTATGACAGTCCTTCTGGAAGTTCTGGTGAAATTTCATTGGCCTCCACTGATGGAATTGTCCTTGAGGGCATAGAAGCCTTCAGCCAGGCTGACCGGGCTGGCATCACCGTGGAGGGTACTCTGGCCCTTGGCGACAATGCCTATCTGGAAGCTGGCCTGCGGCTGGACAAGTTCAGTCTTGGATCTTTCCAGGAACTACTCGGTTCCTTACTTGGACAGAATGCAGTATCCATTCTTTCTCCCTTTAGACTGGATGGCGATATAAGTATTTTTTCGGACTTCACACAACTTTCATATACATCGGTAAATACCCTTATCGTTCACGAAGGGCTGTCGTCAGCTTTCGGTGTTGCCTCTTTTTCCGGGACCTCAGAATATCTTGAAATCAGGAATCTGGATGCCAGTATCAACGGGTATGCCCTGAATGGCTCGGTATCAATCGACTACTCTTCACCAGCAGGACTGGGTTACACTATCGGTCTGGTGATACAGGAAATACCATACCGGTTCTCGGGCACCATTTACGGTGATTCGTTGTTCATGTCCGGTGATTATGGATTCAGTCTGTCTGTGCGTGGGCTTGGCCGTGAACTGGTCGTTCAGCTTGGTTTTGACAATCTGCCGTTCCAGGCTCCCGAGGCTGTACTGGTACTGGGCTTGCGGAGTACAGCCAGATTCGCAGGTTTGAACAACTGGGACTTGGTGGTCGAACGTGCTGTGATTGAACCGGCCTCTTCCGGGACAAGTCGCATGCCTGCCATCTCCCTGTCCGGTTCATTCAACCAGGCTGGAGGTAGGGTATCCCGACTTGGGGTAGCTGACGATGTGTCCAGTATGGAAGGCACAGCCGACGTAACCTGGGAATATCGTGACGGTTTATGGGTAGCTGTCAATGGACTCCTGGAGGCTATTGATGGCGAATCGTACGCTGTTGATGGTGAATACCGGAATGGAGAGCTTTCAGTGCTTGTCGAGATAGTCCGTGCACAGATGGCCCGATTGCCTGTCAAGATCAATGGCCGTTTTGATGCATCCCTGAAGGTTACCGGTCCTATCGGTGATCCTTCAGCGGATTTTTCCTTCGCCTTGAACGAAGGTTCCAGACTCAACGACTTGCCCGTGGCCAGCGGGCGGGGTAGCTATTCGGCAGGTACCCTGACCATTGCAAATGCCAGGGGACGATTCCTTGCCCAAAGTATGGACAACGCCTCGGGGACCTACAATATCAGCGACAAGCGTCTGACAGGATCTGCCCGTGCCTTCCTCACTTTGGGAACCCAGCGGTATGAGGGATCCGTCGCCTTCAATGGACAAGCCAGGGTCAATGAGCTCGCCTCTACCGAAGACTATTTAGTCAACGGTACTATAGCCGGATTTGCCTTTGGTCCCGCAACAAGCCAATGGCCCTTCGAACTGATCCTGACAGATGAGCAACGTGTCTTCCGGGCAGGTCCGGAGAATCAGGCGCGCCTGTCCTTGTCTACCGCCGGTGAGCTATCGGCCCATCTTGCACCGGGTCTACCCTTGTCCCTGAATGCGGTAGGCCGGATAGCCGAAGGTTCCATCAGCCTTGAACTAAAACAGGTCAGTGTCGCAATGCCCTTTCTTTTCCAGTTGATGCGTCTGCCCTTTGTCGAGGCCATCTCCGGAACCGCAACGGGTAACCTGAAGCTGGCTGGCCGGATCAGTGACCCTGAAATAAACGGTACAGTGGAATTCGACAATGTATATCTCGGGGTGCCTGAATTCGTATCCGCACCTATCGGTCCATTCACCGAACCCTTGTATTTCACCGGTAGGAATATGGAGACCCTGCAGTCAGACCTGCGATGTGGGGATGCCAGGCTCAGTGCCAATCTTGTGGCAACCTTCAGAGCTTATATCCCGTCTGAACTTGACATTACAGTCCAGTCTACCGGCCCGGGCTACGTGCCGGTTCAGATGGGGCTTCTTGGTATGGACATAGGCGGCTTTGCACAGCCTTCATTGCTGTTCGAACTGAATGATGGTCAGGCCCGCTTGTCAGGCTCTGTCATGTTTCCAACAGGTGATATAATACTAACATCTGAGCTTGTGACCGGGGCTGCTGTTGAAGGCAATAAAGATGCTTCAAACTTTTCCCTCGCTCTGGATTTAAGCTTTGGTCGGGGAGTGCGTCTATACTTTCCTGACAAACGCCTGCCTCTGATCTATGGCCAGGCCGATCCGTCCAGCAGGCTGGCTGTCTCCTTTGATGGGGCTACAGATAGCTTTGAACTGAACGGGCAGGCAGCGCTTCGTGGCGGAACAGTATTCTACATCCAGAAAAATTTCTACCTGAAGAATGCAACAGTAGCATTCAATGAAGATGAAACATCCTTCGATCCGGTGATATCTCTGGAGGCCGAGACCAGAAGCCGTAACGAAACAGGGTCCGTACTGGTTCTACTCAGTGCAAAGAACAGCAGGCTGTCGGATCTGAGCTTCAGGCTTGAATCGGTTCCAGGCATGAGTGAAGCCGAGATTGCCAGATTGCTTGGCATGGATCTGCTGGCTGTGAAGGAAGGTGAAACTCCGGAACTGGGCAGGGTGATAATCGAGAATACCGACCTTTTGCCACAGTTGAACATAATTTCGGTTTTTGAAAGGAATGTGCAGGAACTATTGGGACTGGATCTGTTTTTCGTTCGTTCCCAGATACTTCAGCGTTGGTTATACGATCTGTCAGGCTTGGCGGGGCCGGACAATACGGCCTCCCTCGCCGATTATCTGGAGAATACTGCTGTAATTGGCGGCAAATACATCCGGGATGACCTGTTCTTCCAGTTGGCTTTCCGCCTTCAGGAGCCTGTACTTGCCGAGTCCAAGTTTCCTGGGTTAAACTCGGAGATAGGACTTGAATGGGTGACGCCGCATTTTGTGCTGAACTGGCGTTTCCAGCCGGAAAACCCTGATACGTTGTTTGTGACGGATCAATCCTTTTCGATATTCTGGAGAATTCCTCTTAAATAAGGACGGTTACCCACATGAGACGATTGATTATCGCCTTTCTGCTTGTTGTTTCGGCCTTTGGCCTTGCATCCGCCCAGACAAACCCTGCTCCTGACTGGTACCAGGGAAAGAATATCAAGGACATCAAATTCCAGGGTCTGAAAATCGTCACTTCCGAGGATGTTGGTCCGATCATTAAGGAATTCAAAGGACAGCCTTTTTCGGATGAAGTGTATACCACAATACTAGCCAGGGTGTATGAACTGGATTTTTTTGATGAAATCCAGCCAGAAGCCCTGCCCGGTGATGCCTCGTATTCTTCCCTCATCATATCCTTCACCGTAAAGGAACGGCCGGCAGTCATGGCCGTCCTGGTGCAGGGCAACGAGGGACTCCGTTCATCCGAAATACTTGAGGCTGCTACTGTTAAACCCAGAACCATTTTCATTGCATCCCGTCTGAGGCTGGACGAGATTGCCATCAGGCGTCTGTACCAGGGTAAGGGTTACCCTGATATCCGCGTCTCTTCCCAGACCAACGAACTGGCCGATGGTTCGGTAGAGGTCATTTTCAGGGTAGAAGAGGGTGACCAGAACCTCGTCGCCTCCATAGGTTTCGAAGGCGTCAGCGCTGTCTCGGTAAATGCCCTAAAGGGTGACCTTCCGCTCAAGGAAAAGGGCCTGTTCCAGTCAGGGCATTTTACCGAACTGGGTCTTGAGGAAAGCAGGAAAGCCATTGAGTTGTATTACCGCAAGCGCGGCTACGCCGATGCCAAGGTCCAGGATGTACGGCGCGATACGATAGAGGATGCCCGTAGTGGTGCCAAGCGGCTGTCTCTTGTTTTTGTTGTTGATGAAGGCCTTCGCTACATCTATGGTGGCATGGACTTCGAAGGCAATACGATATTCACCACCGATGAACTCATGGCCATGGTCAGGCAGAAGCCGGGCGCGGTGTTCAACTACGAGCGCCTTGTCCAGGATCAGGAGCGGGTAACAGACCTGTACTTCGAGAACGGCTATATTTTCAATGGTTTTGACTTCCGGGAACTGCGAGACGACGAAACGTCGACCATTTCCTTTCTCCTCCTTATCGAAGAGCGTCCTCAGGCTGTAATCGAGGATGTCATCGTCAGGGGCAACCTGAAGACCAAAGACTTTGTGATACGCCGGGAGATCCCGCTGGAGACCGGCGAAATCTTTTCCAAGACCAAGATCATGGACGGCCTGCGGAATCTGTACAATCTGCAGTATTTCTCCGCGGTTAACCCCAGCTACGAACCAGGTAGCCAGGATCTTGCCGTAGACCTGATAGTTACTGTAGAGGAACAGAGCACAGCGGACGTACAGTTCGGCATGACCTTTACCCCTTCGGCGGAGAAGGACTCCTTCCCGCTGACAGGCCTTATCCAGTGGAATGACCGCAACTTCATGGGCAAGGGACAGACTATGTCCGTGGGTTCCAACTTCTCCCTGGCCAGCCAGGACCTGACCCTTGGCTTCAAGGAAAACTGGCTTTTTGACCAGCGTTGGTCCGGTGGCGTGGATTTCTCCTTCAGGCATGACCGGACGTCGGCCCCCCAGGACATTCTTGGACCGGTCTTCACTTATGATGAATCTGATAATATACGGGTACCCGACCCCTACACCTCCATGGAAGACTATCTGGCGGCAGGAAGTGTTGTGCCCAGTGACTTCATGATGCAGTATGATACATGGACCTTCAGTCTCGGCTTCTCCACTGGCTATACCTTCAAGACCGGTATAGGTGACCTTGGCATAGGTACAGGTGTCATCTTCGGTATCAACCAGAAAACCTACGAATCCGACAAGTACCGGCCTTTTGAAGAGGCGGTTGCAGACAACCTTGATACCTGGCTATGGTCCAATACCCTCTATATACGTGGCCTCCTTAATGGCCTGGACATCTGGTATGACCCATCGCAGGGCTATTTTGCCAGCCAACGTTTCAGTATGGTCGGTTTCCATCCGAATGAGCAGTATCGTTTCTTCAAGGCAGAAACAAGGCTTGAAGGTTACCTGACGCTTTGGGATTACCCTCTCTTCTCAAACTGGTCCTTGAAGACCGTACTTGGCGCCCATAGCGGATACTCGACCCTGCTTCCCTGGTTCGGCGAATCAGAAGCCCTTCCTTCAGAGACACAGAAACTCCGCATCGATGGAACGTTCATAGGTCGTGGCTGGAGCGATCTGGTTTACTTGTCAAAAGGTACTTCACTTTGGGAAAACTGGATCGAACTACGCACTCCCCTCGTTCCACGGGTGTTGTCGCTGGACGGTTTCCTGGATATTGCCACTGTTGTGGATAGTGAATCGGGACTTCTTGATCTTTCTGGCTACGCGTCCGGAGATACAGCGAGTTTTCAGGCAGGCAGTGGTCTGTTCGATGTCGGGCTTAACAACTTTGCCTTCAGCCTTGGCTGGGGACTGCGCTTTACCATACCCCAGTTCCCCTTCAGGCTGTATTTTGCAAAGCGTTTCTTCCATGATGGCTCCGGCTTTGACTGGGTGGGCGGTTCTGACGCTCCCTGGGATTTCGTACTGAGCATTACCACGCCGCTTAACTGAAATAACCAAAGTCCGGTCAGGCCACCTGGCCGTATTTTTGTCGGAGGATGGATAGTATGAAGCGATTGTGCATGATGGCCCTTGCGGTTGTTCTTCTGGTTACGGGCGCCTTTGCCCAGTCACAGATCACCAGGGTTTCGGTCATAGATCTGCAGAAGGTTTATATGACCTACTACAAGGACTCCCAGGCTGTCCGCGCCTTCGAGGACGAGAAGGCCAGGGTACAGTCCGAAATAAAGCGTCTTGGCGACGAAATAAAGGACATCCAGAAGAGCCAGCTTGAACTGAGGTCCTTAGGCTATGGGGTCGATGCTGCTGCCCTGGATGAAACCCTGTACAGGAAGGCGCAGTTCCTGGCTGACTACATCCGGATAAAGCAGGCCGAGCTTGACGCCAAGGCCACCGAACTTACCCAGTCGGATGCTTTTGTCCAGACCCTGTACCGTACCGTTCAGTCGATTGCGGAAAAAGATGGGTATTCATTGGTATTGAGTTCCAGGAACGCCGACAATGTGGGTTCATCCATCATCTGGTTCAGCCCCATGATTGATATTACTGACAAAGTAATACAACTATTACTTGGAGCAGGCAGGTAGGAAAGGGTGCACAGGAACGGGGAAGCTGGTTCTACTGGTCTCTAGGCTCGTTTTCTACAGACTGCTTGAGTACCGAACGGAGGGCAGAAAACCGGCGCTCATTCTCTTCAGAGAGTTCCATGAGGTCCTCATGGGCGCGAAGGAGCATGCTGGCTTCGGCTTTGCGCGCCGCGTTCAGGTTTTCCAGGGGTTCGGGAAACTTGATGTTCTCATCGCTTAAAGAAACCAGCCTGGCAACACCAATGGTGCGCAAGAGCTTCAGGCAGGTCTCGTTTGCCTTTAGTATAGTAATGGGTTTTTCAGCGAATCTCAGGAATCGTTTGTTGAAGCCCACGAGCAGACCCATGAAAGTAGAATCCATATAGTCACAGCGCTCAAGATCAACATAGACGGCATCCACTGGTGGCTTGGCTTCCAGACGCCCGAAGACCCTGGATTTAAGTTCCGCGCAGGTATTGGCTGTAATATGTCCAACGGCACGCATATAGATAACATTCCCTGATTCCCTCATCAAAAGTGCTTCTTCCACATTTGCCTCGCTTGCGTCAACCTGGACAATTCCACTCGCCATTGTATCCTAGATCATGTTGTCCTATAATGCAACGGCCATGGCTGAACAGATACCCCTGCTGGAACAATATGAGCGCATCAAGGCCGGACACCGGGACGAGATACTGTTTTTCCGCCTTGGTGACTTCTATGAAATGTTTTACCGCGACGCGGTTGAAGCGAGCGCCTTGCTCAATCTTACCCTGACCCATAGGCAGGAAGCACCCATGTGCGGTATTCCGCATCATGCGGCCCGGGGTTACATAGCGCGCCTGCTCAAAGCAGGCAAGAAAGTCGCCATCTGCGAGCAGCTTGCCGCCCCAGGACGGGGTAAGGGAATCATTGAACGTGGCGTGGTGGAAGTCATTACCCCTGGTAGTGCTGTGGACGAAGAATTCCTTGAATCAGGATCCAATAACTATCTGGTAGCCCTTGGTCTGTTCAGCCAGACAGTATCCCTGGCTTGGGTCGATGCATCCACTGGTGAGTTCAGGGCCTGTTCCTTTTCTGTAGCTGATATGGATCGTCTTGGCCGTGAACTGTACAGGCTGGCGCCCCGGGAACTGCTGGTTCGTGAATCGTCACTTGAAAACGAGTATGTCTCGGACTTGTTGGCAGGGCAGGGCCGCATGGTGGTCAACCGGTATCCGGATTGGTCTTTTTCGGTTGAACAGGGCAGATCCGTCTTGCTTGCGCATTTCGGAACCAGGACCCTCAAGGGTTTTGGCTTCGATGATGACGATCCTGCCCTGGCCTCGGCGGGCGCTATAATGGATTATCTGGCTAATTCATCCAAGCTGCGGCCTGACCACATACGGTCCATTGGCGGGGTGGATGATGGCGAGCACGTTGCCATAGACGAGGCCAGCCAGAAGAATCTGGAGATAGACCGTAACCTCAGGGATGGAGGCCGTGCTTATACCTTGCTTGAGGTTCTGGACTATACGAGAACAGCCATGGGTACCAGGGCACTGCGCCGCAGGCTTCTCCGGCCTCTGCGATCGCCCGAGGACATACGCGAACGATTGGATGCGGTGGAAGAGTTGTATCGTGACCAGCGCCATCTGGAGCGGATACGATCCGGTCTGGAGGGCTGCCTGGATCTGGAACGCCTTGCCGCCAGGCTGTCCATGGACAAGGCCCATGCCAGGGACCTCTTGTCCATCAGAAACACCCTCGCGGCAGCCATGGCCCTTGATTCCGGCGGGCAGAAGGCTGGCATACCGGCTCTACCGGTGCTCAGGGACAAGACTATCCTGGATACAATCAAGGCCCTTGTTGAAACCCTTTCCAGGTCTCTTCCAGACGAACCGTCGGTGCTGATAAACGAGGGCAATATCATCAGGGATGGCTGGAACG
>MIBM01000084.1:0-4304 GCA_001830645.1 Spirochaetes bacterium RIFOXYC1_FULL_54_7 | reverse complement strand
GTCTGCTGCGGCGCGATGCCAGGGCGGTGCTGGAATCCTATCTGGAAGAAGAACGGGAAACCACCGGTCTGTCCGGCCTGAGGGTAAAATACAACAAGATCATAGGCTACTACCTCGAGCTGTCAAAAAATTCCGCTGCAAATGCGCCATCCCATTTCATCCGCCGCCAGTCCCTGTCAAACGGCGAGCGGTACACTACCGACCACCTGGCCGACATCGAATCCAGGATAAACGGCGCAGCCGAGCGTATCGTCGACCTTGAGAAGGAGCTTTTCCTGGCCCTCAGGACAGAGGTCAAGGAAAAATCGGGCTTGTTGCTGCAGTTGGGTGGAGCCATCGCCGAGCTGGATTGTTCTGCCTCCCTTGCCTGGGCTGCAACGGTCAGGGCCTATGTCAGACCGATCGTGGATTCTTCCAGGGGGCTATCCATCCGTGGCGGCAGGCATCCGGTGGTCGAGGCCCATCTACGCAGTGGCGAATTCGTGCCGAACGATGTGAGCCTTGATGGAGACGGAATATCCTTTGCACTTATCACCGGACCGAACATGGCCGGCAAATCCACCTATCTCAGGCAGACAGCACTTATAACCATAATGGCCCAGGCAGGCTCCTTTGTGCCTGCCAGCGAGGCCACCATTGGCGTGGTGGACCGGGTTTTCTGCCGTGTAGGGGCCCAGGACAACCTTGCCAGGGGAGAATCAACCTTCCTTCTGGAGATGCACGAGACCGCAAGCATCCTGAACAACGCGGGTCCACACAGCCTGGTAATCATGGACGAGGTAGGACGGGGTACCAGTACCCTCGATGGTCTTTCCATAGCCTGGGCGGTCAGTGAATACATCCTGGATGCCATAGCCTGCAGATCACTCTTTGCCACCCACTTCCATGAACTGACTTCCATGCGCCATATGCGCCTAACCGATCTGTCCATGGCGGTGGAGGAGCGGGCCGGAGAGGTAGTGTTCCTGAAGCGTGTGGTCCAGGGCCCTGCCAAGGGTTCGTATGGCATCCATGTTGCCAGGCTGGCTGGCATACCCGCTGCCGTGGTTGAACGTGCCAGGCTTATAAAGGATTCCCTTGAAGCCGGCGAGCAGGCTATGCCTGAAAATCTTGCGCGCGTACCGCCACCCCAGTCCAGGCAGGCAGAAGGGCAACTGTTCTCGTCCGAGGACATAGTTCTTGACGAGTTGCGGTCCATGAAACTGGATGCCTTGACTCCTCTGGAGGCCATGAACCGGCTCTGGGCCATGCAGTCTGCCATCGCGGGGCGCAAGCGGCGTTGATCCTGCGCTCGTTTGGCAGGTATGGATACACAGAGAACCTCCACACCTCCTGCAGGAATATCCAGGATCCTTGCAGGAATCACCAAGACCCATGCAGCCGTTCTGTCATGGATCGCGCCTCTAGGTTGCGTCGTCTGCGCAGGACCGGTGGATGTGCTGTCACCTTGGCCACTGTGTCCTGCCTGTGCAACCAGGTTGACCATCGATGGTGGCAGGCGTTGCGACATCTGCGGAAAGCCTGTCATCTCTGAACTGACCCGGTGCATGCGTTGCCGGTCTGCCGAGGTTTCGTTCGATGCAGCCTTTCCACTGTATAGCTATACCGGGACGGCGCGAAAGCTACTGATAGCCTACAAGGCCCAAAAGAGACGTAGCCTGGCTGCTTTCCTGGCCATGCGCCTGGTCCCTGAAATTCTATCACGTTTCCCGGATCATACCATCGTTCCGGTACCGCCCAGACCTGGCAAACTCCGTAATGAAGGCTGGGATCAGGTTGAGGACCTGGCAAGCATACTGGAGTATAGGTGGGGCCTGCCCGTGGCTAGACTTCTTGTACGTGGTAAAGGCGGTAATGAGCAGAAAACCTTGGACAGGGAAGGCCGGCGTATCAATGTCGTAGGCAGGTACGCCCTCTTGCCTGTCAGGAAAAGTCTTGACAATACTGTGCCAGGGAAGGTGCTTCTGCTTGATGATATCATGACGACAGGAGCAACTTTGTCCGAGTGCGCCTCTGTTCTAAAGGCTCATGGCAGTATCAGGGTGTGTGCCATGGTCGTTGCGGCAGACTGAAAACCTCCACTCGCTCCAAGTCTTGCCGCGACGTATTGACGAAGACCTGCTGCAAGGCTATTATGCTACAGACATTGATGATTCATTAATTAAAAAGGGTCGTCCGAACGGCTCTTTTTTTATATGGTATGACAGAGTCCCAAGAACTCTACAACGATATAGCCGGGCTCCTCGAAGAGAAAGGTCTCAAGCTGGTCGATCTAAGCTTGAACCGGAATCAAGGAGCGATACAACAGGTCCGTATGGTGGTATACCGTGCGGAAGGAACGGGGATCGACGAGTGCGCCAAGGCCCACCGGCTCATGCAGCCTCGCTTGGAAATGCTTCTAGGTGATGATGACTTCCAGCTCGAAGTGTCGTCTCCTGGTCTGGACAGGGTCATCCATTCGGGTAGGGAGTATGCTATTTTCGTCGGTCGTGGCGTTCGCCTCTCTCTGAAGGATGAAACCGTGGTATGCGGACGTATAGTATCGGCCACTCTGGATAACGTTGTTCTTTCAACAGAAGGAGCTGAATGCTCCATTCCCCTTGACCTCGTAAGAAAAGGCAAGCTCGATTATTCCCAGGAGGGTAGGTAAGCCATGGCTTCAGATATGGCAGAGGCGATCCGCCAACTGATATTCGAAAAAGGCATTTCAGAAGATCTGGTTCTCAAGACCATCGAAGATGCTCTTTTGGCGGCATACAAAAAGCGTTACGGTACTGCCGAAAACGCAATAGTCCGGTTTACCGAGAACTACGAAAACGTGGAAATCCTGGCAAAACGCATAATCGTTGAAGATGTCGAGGATCCTGTCCTCGAGATTTCCATAGAAGAAGCCCGTGAACTGGTGGATGACGCCGAACCGGGCGATCTCCTTGAAATTCCCATTGATCCCAAGGAATTCGACCTTCAGGAAGTCATGCTCGCAAAGCAGACTACCAGGCAGTCTTTGCGGGAAATATCACGGGATACCCTGTACGCCGAGTTCCACGCCAAACTTGGCGAGATAATCATCGGATACTACCAACGCGAGAAGAATGGCAACATCTTTGTCGACCTTGGTAAGATAGAAGGCTTCTTTCCGAAAAAGTTCCAATCCCCCCGTGAAAGTTATCAGCCTGGGGAGCGTATTAAAGCCCTCATCGCCGAGGTTAGCAAGAACGGTCCACAAATTGTACTTTCCCGAACGCATCCCGAGTTTGTGCAGAAGATTCTGGAACTCGAGGTTCCAGAGGTCTACGACAAGACGGTTGAAGTATTCAAAATCGTCAGGGAGCCTGGGTATCGAACCAAGATTTCTGTCTACTCCCGCAAGGATGATGTCGATCCCGTGGGTGCCTGTGTAGGCCTCAAGGGTATACGGATCCAGAATATCATACGTGAACTCGAGGGTGAAAAGATCGATGTCCTGAAGTACGAAGCAGACCCAAGGCGTTTCATAAAAAACGCCCTGTCTCCGGCTGATGTTCGGGAAGTTTATATCCTTGATGAGGCCAGGCATACGGCTTTGGCCGTTGTCGACGAATCCCAGTTGTCTGTTGCCATTGGGAAGCAAGGACTGAACGTCCGTCTTGCAAACCGTTTGTGCGACTGGAATATCGATGTAAAGACCGAAGACCAGTTCAGGGAGCTTGATTTGTCAAGCGAGGCCAGGCGTGCCGCCTCCAGCCTCTTTGGTGATGATGAAGAAGAGATTCTCAGGCTGGATGAGTTGCCGGGTGCCGATGAAGGTGCTACCGCCGCTCTTGCTTCCAGTGGTATAGAAATGATAGAGGATTTCCTGTCCAGATCCGATGAGGAACTTGCCGCCATTGAGGGGCTGTCGGCTGAAGGTGTAGATGGTCTGCGTCGTATTATCGAAGAGAACGTTGAAGTCATAGAAGAGAATGCGGAAGACGATATCTACGAAGGCGAAGAGGCCGAAGCCGAAATTTACGAATGTCCGGAGTGTCACTTTGAAGTGACGCCCGATATGACCAACTGCCCGCAATGCGGGGTCGCTCTTTCGTTCGAGTACGAGGACGAAGATGCCGATGGCCAGGAATCCTGAAGGTGAGCCATGTCTGATACCAACGAAAATAAACCCAAGCCGGTTCTTATAAAACAAGCCAAGCCGAAACTTCAGGAAGAGCAGGAACCTGCCGCTCCAGCAAGTTCTGCAGCTCCTGCCATCGAAAAACGCAAGGTGGTGGTGGTCAAGAAGAAACCCGGTCCTGGCTCATCGACTGCACCCGGCACTCCTGCTGGCG
>MIBM01000083.1:12405-12547 GCA_001830645.1 Spirochaetes bacterium RIFOXYC1_FULL_54_7 | reverse complement strand
AACGCCTTGATGGCCCTCTCGATAGCCAACCGGGGCTATGTACTGCAGACGGGCAGCATAGTGCTGGCTGATTCCGCGGCCAGCCTCAAGCAGAACGAGATGGTGCGCAAAGCCTATCTGGGACTATAAGGCTTTTAGATCT
>MIBM01000083.1:7847-12315 GCA_001830645.1 Spirochaetes bacterium RIFOXYC1_FULL_54_7 | reverse complement strand
TCATGGCTCCGCTGTTTTTTTATGAAAAGCTTTCCTGGAACTCGTCGAGTATCTCTATGCAAACCGAAGGCTGGACGGTGCACTCCAGTTCGTCAATCTCCCTGATAGCGCGTTCCAGATCACCTTCGTTCACCGTATGGGTGGTGATGACGATGGGGACAGGATCAATGGACCTGTCGGCGTCTGGCAGTTCCTTCTGGAGTACCGACGAAATGCTCACGCCATTGCGGCCCAAGGCAGAGGCCAAGGCTGCAAAGACGCCTGGTATGTCTATCACCATGCAGCGGATGTAGAAACGGCCGCGTATCCTGCCCAAAGGCAGCTGAACCACCGGATGAGTCAGATCAGGTCTGGCCCGTTTCTGGTTGAACCTGGTGGGGGTTACACCTGAGGCCACCGAAATGATGTCGGCAATGACCGCTGAAGCTGTTGGTTTGCCGCCGGCACCGCGTCCATAGTACATGGTATGCCCCACGGTATCACCATAAACACTAACCGCATTGAAGGGACCCGAGACCCAGGCCAGAGGATGGCCAGTGGCAATGAAAGTGGGTCTGACCCTGAGGGAAAGCCCATCGGGCAGCCTGTTGGCCACCGCAAGGAGCTTGACTACATAGCCCAGTTCCTTGCCGAAGACCACGTCCATGGCATCCAGGGTATCTATGCCCGTGACAGGAATTGATGCGAAGTCTGCCTGGCAATCGAAGGCAAGGGAAGCCAGGATGGACAGCTTGTGGGCCGAGTCAATGCCTGCCACATCGAAGGTAGGATCAGCCTCGGCGAAGCCTATGGCCTGGGCCGCGGCCAGGGCCGTATGGTAATCCTGCCCTTTCTGGCTCATGGAGCTCAGGATGTAGTTGCAGGTACCGTTGACGATGCCGTACAGGGCGTCTATCTGGTTGGCCACCAGGCCGTCCTGCAGGGCACGGATGATCGGGATGCCTCCTGCACAGCTGGCTTCGAAGGACAAGGTAACCCCCTTGGTCCTGGCCAAAGCAAGCAGTTCCGAACCGTGGAGGGCCAGCATAGCCTTGTTGGCCGTAACCACATGTTTACCTGCGGTCAACGCCTTGACCACGAACTCCCTGGCAAAGTCTACACCGCCCATCAGCTCGATCACGATGCTTACTTCTGGATCGGCCAGGATCTTCCCGGGATCTGTCAGGAAATACGAGTCGTCTATCCCGGCAGCCTGGGCCTTGCCAAAGCTGCGCGAGAAAATGTACCTGAGTTCCAGGTCGCAGCCAGTCTTCTCACGGTAGTATTCCCGCTGGTTCAGAAGTTTCAGCGCTACGGCGCTGCCTACGATGCCGCACCCGGCCATGGCCAATACAGTTGTTTCACTCATGAATAACTCCCGGGACACAGTATGCAAAAACCCCAACTCCAGTCAATCGACCAAGCATGGAATTGTTCTTATCGCAAGATACATACTTGTTGTTGACAAGAGCAGCTTGGGATACAGACAATGGCTGACACAGACAATGGCTGACACAGACAATGACTGTGAACAGCCTATGGTTATGAACAGCCTCTGGCTGTGACAGGGCACGTTGCTGCTGGAGGTTTTACATGCATGGCTTTTATGGCAGGTTCCTGGTCATCGACATTGGCACCCGCGCACAGCAGATCATGGAGACTCCCGAAGCCGTGTGCGCCACCTACCTTGGCGGCAAGGGCCTGGGGAGCTGGCTCCTCCATTCCTACAATCCTCCTGGGGTTGATCCGCTTTCCCCGGACAATGTACTGATCCTTGCCACCGGACCGCTTACAGGATCGCCCCTTCTGGGCTCCTGCCGTTACGGGGTGTACACCAAGTCGCCGCAGACCGGTTTCTATTCCGAGTCCTATGCCGGGGGCAAGGCCCCGGAGGCCATGGACGAGGCCGGCTTCGACGCCATCGTCATAAAGGGACAGAGCAGCAGCCCCCTTGCCCTGGCGATATCCACCGAAGGAGCCGCCTTCCATGACGCTTCCGAACTCTGGGGAGTCGATACCCACGAAGCAGAGAAACAAGCCCTCAAACGCTATGCCCCGTGCAAACCGGGTTACCGCAAACCTGGAGCCCTGGTCATCGGTCCCGCAGGCGAAGCTTTGGTACGTTTCGCGGTTATAGAGAATGACCTGTGGCGCTCCGCCGGCCGCACCGGACCCGGCGCGGTTATGGGCTCCAAACACATCAAGGCCATCGTATTCCAGGGCGACAGGACCCGACCCCTCGACGATGCAGCAAGCCTGAAGGCTTTTGCCCAGGTCGCCGCCAGGATCAGCAAGGAAACCCAGACTTTCAAGAACTATCGGGCCATGGGTACCACCCAGGCGGAAGCACTGCATTCCCGGAACGATGTAAAGCCCAATGCCTGCGCCAAGTGCGCCATGGCCTGCGGCAGGCTTACCACCATCCGGACCGGCCGCCACGCGGGCCTGCAGATAGAGGGGCCTGAGTTCGAGACCATCTACGCCTTCGGCGGCCTGTGCATGGTGGACAGCATAGAGGAGATAGCCTGGCTCAACGACATCTGCGACCGCCTGGGCATGGACACCATGAGCGCAGGCAACCTCTGCGCCTTCACCATAGAAGCGGTGAAGGCAGGCAAGGTCGACTTTGCCATGGACTACAACAAGGTCGATGCCATAGCCCAGCTGCTTGGCCTCATAGCCCGCCGGGAAGCCGTGGGAGCGGTGCTGGCAGAGGGCATACGCCATGCCGCCAAGCAGTGGGGACTGGAAGACCTGGCGGTGCACGTAAAAGGCCTGGAACCAGCCGGCTACGATCCCAGGACGCTCAAGGGGATGGGTCTTGGCTACTCCGTGGTCGACCGGGGCGCATGCCACCTGCGCTCGACGTTCTACAAGGCGGAAACCAGTGGCCTGATAGACCGGAATATCGTGGAAGGCAAAGCGGAGCTGTTCATGGACTACGAGCACCGCATTACCCTGTTCGACACACTGGTGCTCTGCCGCTTCTACCGGGAGTTCTACCTCTGGGACGAGCTGGCCACCATCATAGGCACCGCCACAGGCCTGCCGTCCGACAAGGTAAGCCTCATCAGGATAGCCATGAACACCGCCGACCTCATCCGCCTGTTCAACATCCGGGAGGGTCTGACCCCAGCCGACGATGTCCTGCCCGCCCGCCTGTACCGGGAAAAGCTGGAAGGAGACAGGGGCATTACCGAGGAAGAACTGCTGTACATGAGACGGGAGTATTATGCCCTGCATGGCTGGGACGAGGCGGGCAGGCCCAAGGCAGGGGCGCCACACCTGGGACTGAAAGCGAGGGTGCTGGCGGAGTTCTGAGGTTACCGGGAGTGGAGCTGAACAATCAAACCCGCTCAGCCCCGGCAAACTGCACAAGGTTGCGCTTGCTCTGGCTGAAAACCAGCCCCAGCTCGAACACCCGCACTCCGCTCTGGCCCAGGTACTTTCGTGCATAGTCGCGCAAGCGGATCTGCTCCAATGCACTGTTGGTCGAACCGGCCGGGACCTTATTGGCAATCACCTTGATCCCCATCACGTAGATATTGTTTTCAAGCCGCACCGTCAGGTCCGCCTGGCCATGGTTGGTCGTATCTTCCGGGATGACCGTACCGGTGATGGAGACAAAGAAGGCATACAGCACCGAGGCATAATAACCCTCGTAGTCTGCGATGTCGTTGTTGGTAAAGTTCCGCCAGGGAATAGCGTCGAACATCCGGCGAAGGGTGGCTTCCAGAGCGCCAAGGTTTCCGGCCAGCATGGCGTCGTAGGTGCCGGTCTGGAAGGGAACCTGCTGGTCCTGTATCAAGGTATAGCCGCTGAACAGACTGTCCGAGAGGGCGGAAACCACTTCCTGGTTAGGTATCTTCAGCTTGTAGAATATCCTGTTCATTTTCCTGTAGGTTGACGCAATGGTCAGGTATCCGCTCTGGAACAGCAGCACCGCCGGCGGGATGCTGTCCACTTCAAAGGAGTCCAGCTGGTTGTCACTGACCTGGATATTTTCAAGATCCGGAAGAAAATAGCGGTTTTTCTGCAGCAGCTTGATCAGGAAGGTAGGAGTGCCGCTCTGGAACCAGAAATTGCGGTAGTTGTGGTTTTCACTGATGAACAACAGGGTGTCGAAGGGGTTGTACACCGGCTCGCCCAGGAAATTGTAGCCATTGTACCAGAACTTAAGCTCGTCCCAGTCCACCCCGACCAGGTGTTCAGCAAAGTCGGTTTCCAGATCGGCTTGGGTATAACCGCAGATGGTTGCATAGTTGGCATCCAGGGTAAGGTCCTTGAGGTTGTTGATGCCGCTGAAGATGTTCACCTTGCTGAACTTGCTTACCCCGGTAAGGAAGACGAACTGGAGCAGGCTGTCCAGTCTTTTGAGAGGCGAGTAGAAGTCCTTGAGGCCATCACGCATTTCCAGAGTTCGGGATCGGTCCTCTATATTGTCCAGAAGAGGCTTGTCATACTCATCCACCAGCAGCACCACCGGTGC
>MIBM01000083.1:0-7764 GCA_001830645.1 Spirochaetes bacterium RIFOXYC1_FULL_54_7 | reverse complement strand
TCCTGGCATTTTCCTTGAGCAGATGCACAATCCTGATCCGCAGGTCCTCCCGGCTGGTGAGCACCCCGGAGGCAAAGTCTATCTTGATTACCGGATACTTCTTGCTCCAGTCCCAGCCGTCATGGATGGCCAGACCCCGGAACAGGGCTTCATTGCCTTCGAAGAGCTCCTTGAAGGTGCCCACCAGGAGGCTCTTGCCGAAGCGCCCCGGCCGGGACAGGAAGTAGCGGCCCGGTTCATTGACGAGAGACCTGAGGATGGCGGTTTAGTCTACATAGACCATTGCGTGCTCAAGTATCATCTTCAGGGTGCTGATGCCGATGGGAAGTGATTTCATGTCAGCCTCCGGGAACAGTGTACAATAATGCGGGAGGTTCTACCAAGCGGAGGGAGCCAGGACATAAACGGGGGTGACCACCGAGTAGATGCTGGCGCGGGGTCTCCTGTTTAGCGGCTGGCAGCCAGAACCAGGCTGCCAGCTATCAATAATACCAGGACCCTTCGTAGGTAGAACAGTCAAATCCCCTGCATCCAACCTTCGGGCACCTGCCTTTTCAAACAGATTTTTTAAAGTATCCCCGCCTGGAACAGTCCCGAAATAATGGTCAGAGCCATGAGGATTATCGCAGCCCGGCCCACCCAGCGGTGGAGCTTCCGGACTTCTGCCTTGTTCTTCTTGACCTTGAACATGGACTGCCCCAGGATTGGAGCCGCCACCGCAAGAACCAGGGTAGTAGTGCCCAACCAGGCGTGGGGCACCCTGAAATGCATGCCTGTGGACAGGGCCACCATTCGTACGCCGAAGCCAAGACCGATGATGCCCAGAAGGGCTCCGCCTGTGCCTAGTGGCTTGTGTATGGCCAGCCATTTCTTGTTCTTCTTGCCATACCGGGCCACCAGCATGCCCGCGGTCATCAATATGAAAGACAGGACCAGGGGCAGGGAGTGGGGCAGGACAATGACGAGGATGCCGGAGATGGAGCCCTGCCTGGCGGAAGAAGTTCCCGAACCGGCACCAGCAGCCGAGGGGCTACCGGAGCCGGTGCCACTGGCCTCAGCACTTCCGCCGTCAGGGGTAGACAGGGTACCGTAGCCGGCGACCATGTGATACTCATCGAGGTCGTCTGTGGGGCCGTAGGCCCAGATAAAAGGTTCGCCGGGGACGATGGGCTTGTCATTGGCCTCCGAGGCGGCGATGGGGCGGCTGAACTCGATGGTGGTGAAGCCAGCCTTCCCGGTGGCAGCAAAGGCTGCAAGGTTGTCCTTGCCGCCAAGCTCCGTGTCGGGCGGATGGGGGCCATAGGGCCCGGTGGCATAACAGTCCAGTACGAAGGCTTTGCCGTCATCCTCCACCCAGCCGATAGCCATATCGGCCCCCTGCATCAAGCTCTCCGCTCCGAAGCCAAGGGCCACCCACCCCTCGGTTGGAGCAGTTATGGCAAACCAAGCCAGGGATCCTCCCAGGGTCCAGGACATGGTGACCGTGCCGTTTTCGAAGCTTTCGGATGACTGGTACTCCCTTGGAGTTACCAGACTGTCGACCAATGGCTCCGCCAGGACGGGAAGCAGTACCATTACAATAACCAGGGTCGCAATCAAGAGTTTCTTTGCATTCATGGGGATAGTCTATTGGATGAGGGTCTGTAATTCAAACACCTTTCCGCTATCTACTGAGATGCCGGAAGACCCTGTTTCTGGTTTGGTTTGACGTTCGACTCAGCAAAAAGGCTGCAGAATGGCCGACAGGCGGTAAAACCCACCTGTCGGCTTTATTCCTGATCATCTGAACATTGCGTGTCCGGCCTGGTTCAGCCTCTGCAGCTCCGCCAGGATGGCAAGACCCTTCGCGGCATCCTTCTCGCCGGCTGTGCCTACCCCGCGAAGGGCGGTGCTGACGAACTCTCCAAGGATCCTGTCCCACTCGGTCTTGCTTCCCTTTGGTGGGGTAAACTGCATGATGCGGTTCATGCCCTCGGCGAACTTCCAGAAGCCCGAGGCGGCTGCAAAGAAGTCTCCCTTGTTCAAAGCCGTACGGACCTGGCCCAGGGTGGAAGCATTGTCGCGCATCACTTGGACAACTACCGCACGGTCATACGTTGTCTGGGCTGCAAGGGGTACGACGAAGGCAGCGGCCAGCGCCAATACCAGAAGGACAGATACATGTTTTCTTGTCATTTCGGCCTCCATGGCATAAATATTACTATTATAATAATATATATACCATCCGGCGGCAAGTAGATTTCTCTGGCTAGAAACAAAAAGACACCATTGATCAATCCGCTACTGGAACCGGCTTTGCCAGGTTGTGGACCCAGCGCTCCTTTTTAAGCCACAGCCAGGCTATGTACCACTTGGCAAAATCCGTAGTCTTGACGATGGCAAACATCAATACCGGCCCCATGGGTGTCAGCAGGGCCAGGGCGAAGGCACCAGGTATGAACAATACGACGGTTACACCGACATCGACAACGACGCCCATCATCATGTCACCCCCCGCGCGGGAAACAGCAAACTGCGAGTTGAGCAGGCTCCACAGAGGCAGGTAGGCGGAAATGACTATCAGCAAGCCCCGGGTCACCTCCATGGCTTCATGGCTGAGATTCATGAATACTACCGGAACCAGGAGTATGCTGGCAGCCTGAACAATCGCCACTACCGCCCCGGCCACCACCGCACCGGACATGATCCACCGGGCCTTGACCCTGGCCTCGTCCAGCCTGTCTGCCCCAAGCATGCCACCTACAACCACGCCAGTGGATACATGGATGCCGGAAAAGACCAGAAAGAAGACATTGGCCACCGCCCAGCCCGCAGCCATGCCGGCCACCACCTCGGCCCCGCCGCGGCCATTGTACAAGGCAGTCATGATGGTCTCTGAAACCACCCAGGTGGCCTCGGACATGACCATCAGACCGGACTTACCCAGTATCTCCCTGAACAGCGGCCAGCGTGCCTTGAAAATCCTGAGCAGAGGCACATAGAAGGGAGGCTTGGTCCAGTGTACATACACAAGGAAGGCCACCAGTTCCACACCCCTGGCTATATTGGTGGCCATGGCAGCGCCCATGATCTCCAGCCTGGGAGCGCCCAGGTTGCCGTAGATGAGAATCCAGTTGAGGAAGGTATTCACCAGGGTGGCCACTACGGATATCACCAAGGGCACGGTCGGCCGGCCTATCTCCCGGAAGGCCGAGCCTATGGCCTGGGACAGGCCCATGGGTATGAACAACCAGGAGACCATCCTCAAGTAGCCGGCTCCGTGGGCTATGATCTCTGACTGGGCTGCATTTCCCATGGTCATCACCGCTATCAGCCGGTCGGGCATCATCTGGCAGATCGAGAAGTACAAAGCGGACAAACCCAGGGTCATGATAGCCTTGAAGCGGAAAGCCTGCTGCATGCCGTCCTTGTCCCCAGCCCCGCGATACTGGGACATATAGATGCCACCAGCCCCGGACAGGGTAAACATCAGGACGAAATACACAAAGTTGACCTGGTTGGCCACATTGACCGAGGCCATCTTGGCATCCCCCAGGCCGGCCACCATGAAGTTGTCAACAAGGGACACGAGGCTCTGGATAAGCTGCTGAAGCATCACCGGGACGGCTACCGCCAGTACCTCACGATAGAAGGCAGCCGGACCGAACAGCGATTTCTGATTCTGCAATTGATTCATCCCGACTATTTAGTCGTAAAACCGCTCAAGGAGCAAGGGCCCCGCCCCGCTCCGCCCCGGATGTACTGGTCAAGAATTTGGCTGGTTCTCCCGGGGCGGGGCGGGACTTGGCTAGGCATATGGGTGGTAACGAGTGGGGTCAGCCCGCTTGTCGGCGATGACAGAGCCCGCTCATTCCAGCCGCCGCAGGTAACGGCGAAGGAGGGCTGCTGTCCAGACTGCATAGAGTAAGCCGGAGAGGATATAAGCCAATACGGATCCCCGGCCTGGGAATTGGACACTCAGGGGTATACCTTCTGGATGCCCGGATAGTCCCGACAGGAAGCCAGCGGCAGCCCAGTACTGCGGCACCGGCCAGCCTAGACGTCCCACAGATCCTGGCAGCAGGACCGCAAGGGGAGCCATGTCCAGTACGCCCAAGGCCTTGAGGATAGACAGACCTTCTACCTTGTTGGCCGCAAAAGCCGCCAGGAAGAGAGCATAGACGGGAACCTGTAATGCGCCCAGAATGGCCATAACAAGGTCTTCGGACAGGCGCAGGGGGGCCAGGCCGAGGACCAGGGCACAGGCCAGGCCTGCCGGTACGGCAGCCAGGCTGAAGAGTCCCAACCTGGCCAACAGATAGCCACTCCGGCGAACCGGAGTCACACTCCAGTAAGCGGCTATGCCATCGTCCCTGTCGTCCAGAAGCAGGAAACCCGCGACCATGCCGTAGAACATGCCTGGGAACAGTATGATGATACCCCGAATAAGCCCAGCCCAGGCCAGGAGATCAAAGCCCAGGCGGGAAAGCAGGAATCCAGCTAGCAGTGGTAGTATCAGCCGCAGGGCCGTGGCTGCCAGCAAAGGCGCAAAGGGCATGATGGCCAGCAACGGATCCCTGGCCACCATCCTGATATCCGCCGCAACCAGAGGTCCGAACCGTGTTGCCATGATCAGGCCTCCCTTGCGGTCGTAACGGCCGGTGCCAGAGCATACCTGGCGGCCAGGACCAGCCAGGCAAGGGTCTCCAGGGCCGCAAGGACCAGGGCTCCCAGACCGAGAGCAGCTCCGCCAGAACCAGAGGCAGCTCCACCATAGCCGGAGGCAACCCCGTTGGCAGCAAAGGCGGCCATAGCCCAGCGCAGAGCTCCATCGGCCGGGCTTAGCCGCCCCAGCCAGAAGACCCAGCCAGGCAGCCATGGCCCTGCGGCGTATACGAAGACTGGTAGTGATAACCACATCAGCCCTGGTATGGCCCCAACCATAAACCGGTTCACCGAGCCCAGGCGCAGAGCCAGGGCTGCCCCGATCAAGGCAGACGGAGCCCCGCCCAGGAAGACCGCCACAAGCAGTATCAGAGGCCTGAAGGCAAGCCCACGGACCGCCAGGGATATGCCAAGAGCCATGCCGTAGGCCAGCAGGGCCAGATTGGCCGATTTCACAAGGAAGTAAACCGATGGACGCAATGGTGTAGCGGTGAGTGCACGGAAGGTTCCCTGGGCAAGATCAAGGCATACCGTAGCCCCAGAAAAGAAAAAACCGAAGAACACCGGATCGCTCCAGACCATCACCGGCAGGACCGCGTCTCCCCAGGCCTGCGGCAGGGCAGCGGCAATCGCAGCGTACAGGACGCCTATCACCGCATAGGCCGCCACAAAACCATGCCGGCAAAGCAGGGTAAAATCGTACCTGAACAGGGCTACTGGTACAGACTTCATGCCAGCTCCTTGCCCGTCAGCTCCAGGAAGATGCGGTCCAGGGTAGCGTCCAGGGTATGGACACCCACAAGCCCAGGCTTACGCAGCTCAGCCAGGAAAGCGGGATTGTCCGCCAGACCAGCCAGAGGAAACTCCACAGGAGCCGCGGCAGGCATCCCCCCAGGCGTCCCGACTGGGGTCGCGTGCTCCACTACTACCGCCTGGCGGCCATAGCGCCGCTTGAGTGCAGCAGGGGCCTCACAGGCGGCTATGCAGCCATCCACCAGGAAGGCCACACGGTCACACAGGGCGTCCGCGGCAGCCATGTCATGGGTGGTCAGGAACACCGCCGCGCCGGAGGCCGCCCGTTCCAGCACCAGTTCCCTGACCGTGCGGGCATTGGCAGGATCAAGGCCGCTGGTCGGCTCGTCAAGGAACAGCATGCGTGGCCGGTGGATGAGGGCACGAGCCAGGTTCAGGCGCATCTTCATGCCTTTGGAATATTCACCCACCCGCCTGTCCGCAGCCTCCCCAAGTCCCAGGCGGTCCAGGAGAGCCCGGGGTTCATCCTTCGGCCCGGGATACAAAGAAGAGAACAACAGAAGATTCTCCATGCCGGTCAGTTTCTGGTAGAAACAGGGAAACTCGAAAGCCACCCCGATGGACGCCCGGAAGGAGCCATCGGCCCTGCCTGCCTCGACCCCGCCTGTCACGGCAGAGCCCCTATAGCCCGCAAGGGAACCCATGAGGATCTTCTGGGTGGTGCTCTTGCCCGCCCCGCTGGGTCCCAGGAAGCCGAAGACCTCGCCCTTGCCAACTGAAAAACTGATACCTCTTACGGCATCAACCGTAGCCCGCGGGTACCGGTATGACAAAGCCTCGACATGGATCATACGCTTGCCTCGCTTCTGGTTGCATCATGAGGCTTGCCACAAGGCAGGCTGGCAGCCTGAGGATGACCCGCCTTGGGAACAGCAGCCAGCCGCGCGGCCAGGCCATCGGCACAGACCCTTCGGGTCGCGTCGCGCAGTGAAGGTGGCAGACCGCGAAGACCCGAACCGACCAGAAAGACCACATACATTGCCCCAGCCAGATCTTCGATCCGGAGTCCGGCGCGGACCAAGCCCTTGTCCTTCCATGAGCCCAGCAAGGCCTCCGCAGCCTGGGCATCCCCTGCCGCGTGCTCCGCTATACGCTCCGGTGGCAAGGCCCTGGAAAGGCGCTCCGCCGCCGATCCATCTATGAACCGCAGGGCCGGCTCGTTCTCCACCATGTCCAGGGCAGAAAGCAGCATGCCAGCCAGCCTTTCAGCCGCCGTTCCCGGAAAATCAGGAGCAGCCATGAAGAGACTGCGGTACCGCTCCTCCATGCGCTCCAGGGCCTCCATGAAGAGGTATTCCTTGGAAGGGTAGAAGGCGTAGAAGGATCCCTTGGCTATCCCGGCCTGCCTCGCAAGCTCGGAGACGCTTGCTGCCCCAAGCCCGCCCCTGCCCAGTGCGTCTATCGCGCTCAGGACCAGGCGCTCCCGGATGGCCATGCGCTCGTGATCATCGAAAGGTGCGGGCATACTTCCCTCCATTTGACCGTTTATGCTTATATGGTCAAATGGTATAGTCAAATTTGTCTTATGTCAACACGCCGCATTGCCTCATAACTAATCTCACCCAAAAGAGTGGTTGCCTCATAGTTGAACCGGTCATATCGGGCTGGATGGCATGGGCAAACTTGAACCCTGTGCCGAGCCGACTTACACTTTCTCAGGAAGAGGGGAACGCATGTTAAGCCATGCTTTACTGCACTACCGCCCGCTGGAAATCAAGCTTGGCTTGTACTCACTGCTGCTGATGGGCTTGTATACCCTCAGTCTGGCACCAAATGACTTCATTTTCAGCCTGAGCACCCGCTGGCTGGCAAGTCTGCTGGCCTTGCGGATGCTGATTTTCCTGGTTTGCCTGGCACTCCTGCTGGTCTATCTGGGCAAGCTGGGCCGCCGACTGTATGGGGCCTTGCTATGGCTTTTACTGGCCAGTATCCTGGCACTTGAAGTCTTGTCACTCATCACCCGGCCTCCTGATTATCTCTATTATGTCATTCCGACGTTTTTAACCGTTGCCTACAGCTATTTCCTGCTACCCGCACCTTTACCACAGAAAATCGTTTTTTCGCTGGCGCTGACAACACTGCACATTTTCTCAGTTCTGTTTGTCAAACAGTTTCCGCCGGCAGCCCGCCTGACCATACCTCTCACCCTGCTGCTGCTCAATGTCAGCGGCCTGGCCAGCAGCCTGATCATGCGCCGCTTGCGGGCCATTGATGCCGCATATCTTGGCAAACTGCGGGAAGACCAGCGCTACAAGCAGATCCTGGCCGATGCCAGCTTCGACGCCTTGCTGCTCTACAATGCGCAGG
>MIBM01000082.1:10696-12648 GCA_001830645.1 Spirochaetes bacterium RIFOXYC1_FULL_54_7 | reverse complement strand
CCCGCAGAGAACCACGGAAAGGACAGCCGGACCATTTTGTCCGGCGCCCGTTCCCTGGGCAGCGTCATCAAACTCCTGTCGCCATCACCCTTGTACAACGATGAGTTCAATGCCTGGTTGGTTGCCATACCCGAGAGGGTCAAGGCTCTCGTCTTCCTGGTCAAGCGTTTCTACAAACCCGAATGGGGAAACTCCTGGATAGATCATTTTGATACCGATGTCGTAAACGGGGCGGCCGGCAATGTTGTCAAGTTCGAAGGCCGGCCTGTGCAAGGCTCATACCTGCGTATTGGCTGGACCCCGGAAGGTGCGCGGAGCATTCACAAACTGCGCCAGGATTATATGCCTGCCGAGAAGATCCAGTGGGAAGACGACATAACAGCCTCGGTACTCGTCCCCAGCGCAGGCCTGAAAGGTCTGCCTGAAGGTGTTGGCCCTCTGGTCAAATTTGCCAGGAACTGCGAGACCCGCTTCTTCCAGCGCCCGGACGATGCCATACACCGCGGCTATGACAAGCAAGCCGAAAGCGACATGGCCAGGGCCGACAATTTCATCTCCAACTTCGAACCCCTCACCAGGGCCAGGGCCAAGGAGATGATCGAGCGCACTATAGAGCTTTCCGAATATACTGATCCAATGAAGGCCATGATAGAAGGAGCTGAGAAGGACGATTACTTCCGCTACTTCGTGGTATCGTCAAAGCCGCGCATAGTTGATGGCAAACCATCCAAGAACCCCCGCTACCTCCAGCTTGACCTGAATTATGCAAAACCCATGGAGCGCTACCTGGCCGACCTTGGCGCACGCCTGTTCCGCAACATCCCGGCAAGCGAACCCATCCATCATCCTGTCGGCGCGGTGCTTCCGGGCCGGCGGAACAACCCGCCTGAACCAGAAATCGGCATACGACCACTTGCTGTATTCGGCCCCATCCACTACCAGGAACTGCCCGAGTTCTTCATGGACGCCATCTGCTCGCTCACCGGCAAGAGTCCTTCCACCACGGGAGCAGGCTCGGAGGGTGCCCTTACCAAGGGACCCTTCAATGCCCTTACCCCTACCTCGGACCTGAACAACGCCCTGCTCGGCTTCATTCTTGGCGAGTACCATGGGTTCTCCACCGCCGCAGGGTATATCGGCCATAAATACCGGATGGAACACGATATCTCACTGTTGGTTCCTGAGCTGTGGTCACGCCTGACCACTGAGGAACGTACTCCTGCCTTCCTCATCCGCAATGGCTATCTTGAGCGGGTCGAGGATTTCGAATACAAAGGCAAGAAGATTCCAGCAGGCAGGCTGGGCTGGCGTATAACGCCCTTGTTCACCTCCCAATTCCTGGGACGTATCTTCGATGCTCCATCAGCAGTCTTCCCCGAAGAAGTCCTCAGGCCTGAGCTTCAGAGTATGGAATATTTTGTGGACGGTGTGCTGAACATAGCCGAAGCCCAGGAAAAGGTCGCCAAAGACTACCTCGTGGACGGTTCGGTGGAATCGGCCATTCCACCCCTGCAAGCCATCCTGCATATCATGGCTGAAGGCAGCTGGCACGGGAAAGATCTCCATGATCCGGAACTTCGCCGCCTGTTCGACCGCGAGTATGTGCTGAAATCGGATTGGTATGCGGATCGCCTGAGCAGATATGCCACCAGCGAACTCAGCCACCTTGAAAGCGGCAAGGTATATCTGAAGGCTTTCATAGAGAGCCCCCACGGCAGGGATGCCAGGGAGCTGGGCAAGGCAAAGCGTGAAATGGATCTTCTTGAAAAGCGTCTGACCGAGGTTAAATCCGATGGTTACCAGGCCAGCCTCATCGGCACTATCGGGCTGGATCCATTGCACCGCAGGTAGGACAAGAATACACAGGAGGCAATCATGAAGTCTACATTGCTGATAACCAATATCGGCGAGTTGGCCACACCCATGGGTCACTCGGCCTTAGCGGGAGCGGC
>MIBM01000082.1:7419-10679 GCA_001830645.1 Spirochaetes bacterium RIFOXYC1_FULL_54_7 | reverse complement strand
TCGTAAATGACGCGGTGCTGGTCATGGACGTCGACAAGATCGTCTGGGCAGGACCAGCCAATGAGTTGCCTTCCATAGAAGGTCCTGCCCCGGATGTCGTGGACGCTGGTGGCCGGGCCGTCATTCCAGGTTTTGTTGACTCCCACACCCATTTCATCTTCGGCGGCTACAGGGACGAGGAGTTCCTGTGGCGTGCCGGTGGTATGCCGTACATGGAGATCCACAAGCGTGGAGGCGGCATAGCCACCAGCGTTGCCGCTACCAGGGCTGCCTCAAGCCAGGAAATGGTACACTCAGGGGCTGTCAGGCTGGAACGCATGCTTGAACTCGGGGTTACCACGGTAGAGGGCAAGTCCGGCTATGGACTGGATCTTGATACCGAATTGCGGCAACTGGAAGCCATGAAGACCCTCATGGGACTTCAGCCGGTGGATATAGTACCAACCTTCATGGGCATGCACTCCATCCCGATGGAATACCAGGGTCAGCCTTCGGCGTATACCGATCATGTGCTTCAGAAAATCCTGCCAAAGGTAAAAAAACAGGGTATAGCACAATTCTGCGACGTGTTCTGCGAAAAAGGCGTCTTCGAGCTGGTCGATTCACGGCGCTTTCTGGAGGCAGCAAAAGCTGCCGGTTTTGGCATCAAGCTTCATGCCGACGAGATACAGCGGTTGGGAGGAGCAGGCCTGGCCGCCGAACTCGGTGCAACCAGCGCCGACCACCTGCTCAAGGCCGATCTTGCCGACCTGTCAGCCATGGCCAAAGCAAGCGTCATTGCCACCTGCCTGCCTCTGACGGCCTTTGTCCTCCATGAACCCTATGCCGATGCCAGATCGATGATCGACGCCGGTTGCGCTGTAGCCCTTGCCAGCGACCTGAACCCGGGTTCGTGCTACAGCCAGTCCATACCCCTGGCCGTTGCCCTCGGCGTGCTGTACATGGGTATGGCCATGGAAGAAGTCCTCTGTGCCCTTACAATCAATGGTGCCGCAGCCTTGGGTCTTGCCCACGACCGCGGCAGTCTCGAGGCAGGCAAGCTGGCAGACGTCCTGATTCTGGATGCCCCATCGTACCGTCATTTAGCCTACCATACAGGTATGAACATTGTTTCAACAGTCATCAAGCGCGGCAAGGTTGAAAGCCTTCGCGATTAGCGTGCCTGCTGCTCCGAGATCCCTGGTGTCATTCCACAAACAGGCGCCTGGTGTCATTCCACAAACAGGCGCTTGGTGGCGTATACGGGGTCCGAGGTCAGGTTGACCCCCAGTTTGCGCAGGCCTGCTTCGTCACCCGGAGTTGGCAGATGGGTCAGGTGCATCTGGGTACCCCTTAGTTGAGGCAGTCGATCCAGACAGGCTTGTACCATGGGGTTCAGGGCGGCGCTGATGGACAGGGCTATCAAGGCTTCGTCAACATCAAGGCTGGCGCTTTTACGACCCAGCACATCACGCTTGAACCGGGAGATGGACTCTATGACTATCGGAGATAGTAGGTGTATGGGATCCGGCAATCCGGCCAGAGCCTTTGCCGCGTTGAGTACTGCGGCGGTGGCAGCATGAAGGAGCCGCGAGTTCTTGCCGGTCACAATCATTCCGTCGGGCAGTTCAAGTGCTGCTCCGCATCTGACACCGTCAATACCCCTCTCCGCTTCAATGCCAAGCGGCACCGCGCCTTCATTATCTGAGCCTCTGCCAACACCGGCGGCCTCCCTGGCGGCGGGAACCACAGCCCGGTATTCCGGGCTTATGCCAAGTTCGTCAAGTATATGTTCCACATTGTCCAGCGCTTCCCGCTCCGCAGCACCCATCATGTATTCGCAGGCACAGCGGAAGTAGCGCCTGACTACTTCTTGTCTGGCTGCGTCACAGGCGGCGGCATCGTTGACAATAGCAAACCCTGCACGGTTCACGCCCATCTCCGTTGGCGATCGGTATGGATCGGGATCACCGGTTATGCGCTCAAGAATGGCCTCGAGGATGGGAAAGGATTCCACATCCCGGTTGTAATTGACTGCTGACTCACCCGTTGCCGCCAGATGGAAAGGATCAACCAGATTGAAGTCTTTCAAGTCCAGGGTCGCCGCCTCGTAGGCCAGATTCACCGGGTGCTCCAAGGGCAGGTTCCAGATCGGGAAGGTCTCGAACTTGGCATACATGGCCTTTGTGCCCATATGGTGGTCATGGTATACTTGGGACAGGCAGGTGGCCATCTTTCCGGAACCAGGCCCGGGACCGGTGACAACTACCAGCGGCTTTGTCGTCTCTATCCGTGGATTGGCACCATAACCCGCATCCGACACAATGAGATCTGGATCGTCAGGGTAACCTCTGGTCGGCTGGTGGGCATAAACCCTTATGCCGCGGTTTTCTATCTTGGTTCTGAAGGCTTTTGCCTGGGGTTGGTCTTCCCAGCGGGTAATTACCAAGGAAGATACGGAAAGCCCCCATTCACCGAGGTCATCTATCAGCTTCATAGCATCCGCGTCGTACGTTATGCCATAATCGGCCCGTATTTTCCGGTGCTCTATCGCTCCCGCATGTATGCAAAGCACAATCTCGGCATCCCGCTCCAGTTCCTTGAGCAGGCGAACTTTCACATTCGGGTCATAGCCAGGCAGAACCCGGGCGGCATGGAAGTCATTCAGGAGTTTCCCACCAAACTCAAGATACAACCGCCCATCAAAACGGCGCATCCGGTCACGTATGCAGGAAGCCTGTTCAAGCAGGTATTTTGCGTTGTCGAAGGCCTTGGTCATTCCAGATACCCTTTCATTGTCATGAAACCATAGTGATCCATCAGCCCGGCAGTTTGTTCGATGAGATCTCGAGGCAACCTGTTCCCCGAATGCGTCATAGGCAGAGGAGTTGAAGCATAGCTGGAACCCCAGGCCAGACAGTGATCCATAGCCTTGTTGGCGTTGGAGAAGGGGTTCCCGAAGGACAGCTTGCCTGCCGCCGCAAACACACCTTCCACTACCGCCGAAACCCTGTATGACAAGGCATCTGCCTCTGCCTGCCTTCCAGCTACAACACAGTCGATGATATGTGATAGCTCTTTTGCAAAACAATTGGCAGTACTTAAAAGAAATCCATCATACTTGCATGAGTTGTCATACTTCCCAGTGCTATCATACTCGCCAGTGCTTACCCCAACCCCGGCGGGATTCCTATCAGGCCCGCCGATTGCCGAGGCCTTGATCCAGCGGCTGTAGCCACTCTCGGCTCCCCGGACCAGAAAGAGGTCGCCCAAGTCCACGC
>MIBM01000082.1:262-7389 GCA_001830645.1 Spirochaetes bacterium RIFOXYC1_FULL_54_7 | reverse complement strand
TATCCTTGAGAAGGTATAAATTCTGATAGCTCATGGCCAATCTGGCAACGGTTTCAGGTGACATTTCGTTCTCTGTAATCTGGGGCAATTGGTAGATGGCCAAAGGAACGCCAGTCTGTGCAATCGCCTCCAGTTCCTGCAGTATCGATTCCTGTGTCAGCGCTGCACCTTTCGGCGGCGTTACGGTAAAACCGCAGATCTGTCTTGCAGTCAAAGCCGCTACTGCCGGATCGCCAGCGGTAAAACGGTCCAGATAACCGCGTATCGCTTCCAGGGCTTGCCCTCTGGCGGTACGTAGTACACCTATCATCACCGAAAAGTCCTGGTGTCCGGCTTCTGCCAGCAGTGCTTCCAGCAGTCTGTCTGTCTCGCTGGCTGAAAGCTCCCAGCCATCACCTGTTGACCCGGGAGCCAGGAAGGCAGACACCCAGTGCCGGATACTTCGTATATGCGATGACATGCGTTCATCATCCAGACTCAGATCATCATGGTAATGCGTCAGAAGTGGACACCACAACCTGGGCAGTCCTGCCGGAAAGATTACCTTCACAAGTGTCTTGCGCGTGAGATTTCCACTTGCCATGCCGCCTCCTTGAGCGAAGCCAATCTACACGATGCAAGTCGACGGTGCAACAAGATCAGACCGTAAAAGTCCGGTTGGTGCCTCAGGCTAAAAGTACCTTGCGCCTTCGCCTTGTAAAACCGAAGATCAACAAGGCCATAATGACAAAACCAAAGGCTATGCCCTGGGGTAGATCTACCACTTCTCCAAAGACAAAGACTCCTAGTAGCAGTTGGGTGGTAGGCGAAATGTATTGTAGAAAACCCATCTTGGACAGGGCAAGTCGCTTTATGCCGGAAGCATACAGCAACAGAGGGATAGCCGTGACAAGGCCAGACAGCAACAGCAAGGTGGTTCCCATGATTCCCATGTATCCAAAAGCTCCGATGCCGGCTTTCTGCTGGAACAGGATGAAGGCCAGTGCAAAAGGAAACATGGCCCCGGTTTCTACTGTCAATCCGGTAAGGGCGTCAAGCCCAGCCATCTTCTTGATCAGCCCATAAACGCCAAAAGTCGAAGCCAAGGTCAGTGCCACCCATGGAAGTTGGCCATAAGAGACCGTAAGAACGATTATTCCAAGTCCTGCCACCATGTAGGCTACAATCATGCCCTTGTCCATTTTTTCATGCAACACAAAGGCACCCATGGCTGCTGACAGCAAGGGATTCAGATAATATCCCAGGCTGGTCTCGATGATGCGTGATTCGTTCACGGCCCAGATGTAGATTCCCCAGTTGACCGTTATCAACAGGCTGGCTACAAAAACAGAGGCTAGGCGTTTTGGTGAATGGAATAGAGCTGACAGTTCTTTCTTCCTGCCAAGAATGAAACACAGGGTCAGGGTAAAGAAAAATGCCCATACTATGCGGTGGGCAAGAATCTGGGTGGCAGGAACCATGTCAAGCCGTTTCCAGTACAAGGGGAAAAGCCCCCATACACCATAGGCAGCAAGACCGTATACAAACCCCAAAGTGTCTTCACTCACAGGCTTGCGACTACCCTGAGACATGGATCCTCCTGTTTTCAGACTTCACGCTTTGCCATAAAAGATCCGCCCAGAAAAAAGGACCGCCAGCGGCGGTCCGTACGATACATGAGATCGTCTAGCAATACAGACGCTGGCGTCTATATTGGTCAGGATTTCTTGTTGGCTATGGTAGCCTTGCAAGTCTTGCAGATTTTGGTCTTGGCGCCGTCTATTTCCTGCTCGTACAGCAGTTTTACGCCAGATCGCTTACAAACGGGGCATTCGCCGCGGCCGCCGGCCGCGAGTTCGGCGATACCCTTACCACGATGGGCTTTGGACATATCGGTTCCTCCTGCCTGATCGCGGGTACGGACCCCATGGGTTTCCGTGCCCGCTTCGGCCTTATTCGGCTTGAGCTTCCGCCTTGGCCTTCTTGGCCGCGGGCTTCTTCGCTTCGGGCTTTGCAGCCTCTTTTATCTTGCTTGCTGTCTTCCTGGCTTCGGGTTTGGGAGCTTTTTTCTCGGCCTTCTCGGCTTTTTTCTTGCCGGAATCCTTGGCATCCTCTGGCTTGTGGTCAACCAGCTCGATGACTACCATGTTGGCAGCATCTTGCGCCCTGAAACCAATCTTCAGGATGCGTGTATAGCCGCCATTGCGTTCCTTCATCCTCGGACCGATATCGGTGAAAAGTTTTGCCAGGATACCCTGATCCTTGATCTTTTCTCCGACAACACGTCTGTTGTGTACACTGTCTTCCTTGGCTCGGGTTATCATCTTCTCCGCGACACGCCTGAGTTCCAGGGCCTTAGCCTTGGTGGTAACAATGCGCTCGTGCTTGAAGAGGACTGTAGCCATGTTCCGGAGAAGGGCCCTGCGGTGGGACGCGTTCCGGTTAAGCTTGTTGAAACCCTTCTTATGATTCATGAGTCTCTTCCTTCTGCTTCTCCAGCTTCAGGTGGTTCCTGAGCTCGGCGTAATCTGTCATGCCAAGACCCAGGTTCCATTCCTTGAGGCGGTCCTTGATCTCCTGCAAGGATTTCTTGCCGAAGTTTCTGGTCTTGGCTATGTCGTCCTCGGTCTTCCTGGTAAGGTCGCCGATGGTCTTTATGTTGGCGTTCTTGAGGCAGTTCGAAGAGCGGACGGAAAGTTCAAGTTCTTCCACGGGGGTGGCCAGAACCTGTCTTATCCGTTCATCGAGCTCGTCGGTTTCCTCGTCGGAAGCCGGATCGCCTTCGTCAAAGTTCACGAAAATGGAGAAGTGATCTTTGGATATCTTGGCAGCCTCGGCCAAGGCATCCTCCGGCTTTATTGTACCGTCAGTCCATATCTCCAGCACGAGTTTGTCGTAGTCCGATCGTTGGCCTACCCGGGTAGGCTCCACAGAAAATCTGGCTTTGATAACCGGCGAGAAGATGGCATCCATAGGTATTGTACCTACGACATCGATGTACTTCTCGTTGACTTCGCTCGGGACATAGCCGCGTCCAAGATCCACCTGCACTTCAACGTCTATCTTGACGCCATCCATCATGCTGAAAAGATGGGTGCCTGGATTCAGGACCTTTATGGCCTTGTCCTTCATGAAGTCTGCGCCTTTTATCTCTGCCGGCCCTTCGAACTCATAGAGGAAGGTTGCCTGCTCCTCGTCACCGGGGAGCTGGACCCTGAGCTGCTTCAGGCTGTTCAGGATCTCGATCGTATCCTCGGAAACCCCTGGAATGGTCTCGAACTCCGACGAAACGATGTGCTGGGCCCCATCCGGATCGTGCCGGGTTATGCGAACCGCTGTTATTGCGTAGCCCTGGATCGAGGACAGGAGTATGCGGCGCAAGGTGTTGCCGATGGTAGTACCATACCCGGGCTCGAAGGGATAGGCCAGGAATTTGCCGTAGTCCGTGGAGCTCTCGCTCTGTTCGTACGTTATGCCTTTCGGCCTTTTGAATCCCTTGAGCAGGTTCTTTCGCGCCATGTCTACTCCTTACTTCGAATAGAGCTCGACCACGAGCTGTTCGCGGATATCGGCCATGTCGACGATGTCCTGACGCTGGGGTATTATATTGAACTTTCCTTCAGCCTTTTCGGCATCCAGGCTGAGCCAGGGCATGATCCCGCTTCTCTCTCGTTCACCGAGGGAAGCAAGGAGCACTTTGTTCGTCTTGTACGATGGATGCACGGTGATGACATCACCAGGCTTTACCACGAAGGAAGGAACGTTTACACGCTTCCCGTTCACCAGGACATGACCATGGAGTACGACCTGCCTTGCCTGAGAGCGGCTGGTTGCGAAACGCAGGCGGAAAGCCACATTGTCAAGGCGCCTTTCGAGCAAGGCGAACAGGTTTTCACCAGTCTTGCCTGGCATACGGAGAGCCTTGTCAAAGGTAAGACGGAACTGCTTTTCCATCAGACCATAGGTACGCTTCAGCTTCTGCTTCTCGCGCATCTGTACGGCATATTCGGACTGCTTTTTCTGGCGAGTCTTGGGGTCCTTGCCTGGAGCCATGCGCTTCCGGTTTACTGGACACTTGTCACTCTTGCATTTGTCGCCTTTAAGAAAGAGGCGTTTGTTTTCGGTGCGGCAGAGCCTGCACCGGGGACCGGTATAACGTGCCATTCTTTTCTCCCCCTACCTTACATGCGTCGCGCTTTGCGGGGGCGGCAGCCGTTGTGCGGAATGGGCGTAACATCACTGATGCTCCGGATCTTGATACCGAGAGCGCCGATCTGACGGATCGCCGACTCACGGCCCACTCCCGGACCCTTGACGTACACGTGCACTTCGCGAAGACCCACATTGAGGGCCTTCGATACTGCCTGTTCCGTGACAGACTGAGCTGCGAAGGGGGTGGACTTCTTCGCGCCGCGGAAACCGAGCCCGCCGGATGATCCCCAGGAAATCGCATTACCATTAAGGTCGGTAACCGTGATGATGGTATTGTTGAAGGTGGCCTGGATGAAGACCTTACCCTCGTAAACACTCTTCTTTTCTTTTCGCTTCTTGACTTGAGCCACGAACGTTCCCCCTTAACAGGGTGTTGAAAAGCCGCGGATGCGGGTTTTCAACACTTCCATAGTGTGGCATTTGAGTAGCGTTTCGAAAGAAACGCGAGCAAATGCGATGCATGCTGAAAAAGCAATCGGCTTTTTCAACATGCGCTAGGCCTTCTTCTTGTTGGCCACGGTTTTCTTCTTGCCCTTGCGGGTGCGCGCATTGGTTCTGGTTCGCTGACCGCGTACCGGAAGGCCCCTGCGGTGCCTGAGCCCGCGGTAGCAGCCTATGTCCATGAGGCGCTTGATATTGAGGGCTGTCTCCGACCGGAGGCGACCCTCGACCTTGTAATCATTCTCGATGAGCTTGCGCAGCTCGTTGATCTCTTCATTGGAGAGATCATTGATGTTGCGCTCGGGGTTGATCTTCACCGTATCGCAGATTTTGCGAGCACTGGTCCGACCGATGCCGAAAATATAGGTCAACGAGATCTCTACGTGCTTGTTGGGGAGATCGACTCCCGCTATACGTGCCATGGAATGCTACCCCCTCAACCCTGTTTCTGCTTATGCTTCGGGTTGTCGCAGATGATTCGAATGATACCATTGCGCTTGATCACCTTGCATTTATCACATATGCGTTTAACGCTTGTCCTGACTTTCATAGTCGCTTCCTCCCATGCATCCCGAAAGGGTTTTGTACCATGTCGGGGGCGCCCTCGTCTACCATCTTACAGATTCCGCGACTTTATATGGCCGCGCTTGGTCAGTCCGTCGTGGTGGTGCATCTTCAATTGCGCCTCCACCTGGGACATGGTGTCCAAGTCTACACCGACGAGTATCAGCAAGGACGTTCCGCCCAAGAGATACGCCAGCTCGCTTGGGAAATTGAACATACGCTGGATAAGCGTCGGTGTCATGGCGATGGCCGCCAGATACAGCGATCCCGGCAATACGATCCTGTTGAGGATCTTGGTCAGGTATTCTTCCATCTTCTCGGATCGTATGCCCGGTATCGACCCGCCATTCTCCCGGATATTCTTGCTGATTTCCTGGGGATTCAGCGATACCTGGGTATAGAAGTAGGCGAAGAAGATGATGAACAATACATAGAAGATGCTGTACCAGAGGCCTTCGGGTCTCAGAAAATACGCAAAGTCGCGAAGCCACTTGCTGGTTCCGCCCAGGCTCTGGGCTATCTGCAAGGGGAAGGTCAGCAAACTGGAAGCGAAGATTACCGGGATAACGCCCGACGGGTTGATCTTGAAGGGGATATAGGTGTTCTGCGCACCGTACATCCTGCGACCGACCACTCGTTTGGCATAATTGACCGGAATCTTCCTCTGTCCCTGCTGTTCATAGATGACCAGTGCGACCACGGTAACAAAGAGCAGAAGGACCACGATGGCAAACACCGGATTTATCTCTCCGGAGGCTATCTTCTGCCCGAGCGCAAAAAGCGCGTTGGGCAAACGGGCCACAATACCAGCGAAGATGAGGAGCGAAATACCGTTTCCGATACCACGTTTGGTTATCTGCTCACCTATCCATACAAGGAACATCGTACCGGTTGTAACGGTGGTAATGGCCATGAGGGTATAGGCAGACTCGCTGATCATGAGCACATCGGGATGAGTCCTGGCTATCGTTTTGGCAAACGCCACGAGGGCGAAAGACTGGACCACGGCTATGCCTACCGTACCGAAACGTGTCCAAAGTGCTATCTTCTTGCGCCCGCCTTCTTCTTCGGCAACCTTCTTCATGCTTGGGAAGACGACGAGCAGGAGCTGCATGATGATCTGCGTCGATATATAAGGCATGACGCCGAGCATGAACAGCGAGAAGTTCTTGAAGGCGCCGCCAGCAAAGAAGTCCAGGTAGTCCGTAATACCACCTTGGGTGCTCACCGACGCAAAATACGCTTTTAGGGCGCTGGCATTGATGCCCGGAATCGGAACAAAGGCACCGATCCGGAACACTACGAGCCAGGTAATCGTGTAGACGATTCTCTGCCGCAATTCCTTGATGCGAAAAATGTCTACTAACGCGTTGCCAGCCATTGGTCGCTTCCTTCTTTCTTGATGGTCTGCCCGGTCAGAGGGTTTCTACTTTGCCGCCCAAAGCTTCTATCTTGGCCAGGGCGGAAGCAGAGACCTTGTCCACGACAAAGGTCAGCGCCTTGCCGAGCTTACCGTTTCCAAGAATCTTCACCGGCTTGTCGGCCTTGCGGACGAGGCCTTTCATCAACAGGGATTCCGCGTCTACCGTTTCTCCGACTTCGAAGCGGGTCTCTATATCCTGCAGGTTGACGATCTGGTAGTTCATGGCGAATTGCTTGTTGTTGAATCCGCGATGGGCCAAACGCCTGTACAAAGGCATCTGACCGCCCTCGAAACCGGCATAGGTAGAACCACCTGAACGGGACTGCTGGCCCTTGTGGCCCTTGCCCGCAGTACCGCCCTTACCGGAACCACGGCCTCGACCGATTATCTTTTTCTTGTGCGTAGCCCCTACGGGGGGATGCAGGTCGAATTCGGACATTACTTCTTCTCCCCACCCTTGGCCGGAGTATCCCCGGTGATGGGTGTAACCTGTACGAGGTGCTTTACC
>MIBM01000082.1:0-253 GCA_001830645.1 Spirochaetes bacterium RIFOXYC1_FULL_54_7 | reverse complement strand
ATTCCAAGCACTGAAGGAGTTGCCTCCTTGACGGTTTTGGAACTGATCTTGCGCAGGCCAAGCGAACGAACGGTTGCCCGCTGTTCTGGCTTGCGCCCGATGGTGCTCCTGACGAGCTTGATCTCGATCATGTCAGCCATACCATTAACCCCACATGTCCTTGAGAGCCTTGCCACGGTGGTGAGCCACGCTACGGGCATCAAGGATCTGGTCGATGCCGTTGAACACGGCGCGGATTACGTTTATCGAGGTA
>MIBM01000081.1:12665-18637 GCA_001830645.1 Spirochaetes bacterium RIFOXYC1_FULL_54_7 | reverse complement strand
GCGGAGTGACACAGAGACCCATGATGGGACGAGTGAACTCTACAAGTTCCTGTGCCGACATCGTACCTCCCACCTACGTGGAGAACCCTAACATGACAAATTACATCGCCACAATACAGGTTGAGCCTGTCCTATAAGCTCGAGCCTGCTGCCTCCCAAAGCGTCCTGCAATATGCTAAAGATGCTGCGGTGGCTCCATACGAGAGAGATATGACTCCGGAGTAGTCGAGTCTGCGTAGGATATTGAAAAAAGACAGGTAATCCTGGCCATCAGAGGGATCCGGAGGGATCGAAGCTTCCGGAGATGTGGGGTTCTCCACATGGACATGGCGGATTCGGTTCCCGGCATCCTGAAGCATCGTCATTCCAGTACCTGTCTCATGGAGATCCCGCGGGCTTATCAACATGGATAGATTGCTTCTGTCGATCAAGGAGACGCACTCCTTCATCTCGTCGAGGCTATTTATGAAATTGGTACGTCGTGGTCCCAGTGGCTCAAGGCAAACTTCTATACCGAAGTTTTCAGCCATCCCGCACAGCAAGAACATGAACTGGTAGAAATGTTCTTTTGCGGTTGAGACATCTCCTTCGACAGGCAGCAACCTGGAACGCCCGTCACCCCATACCAGGGTCCTGCAACCCAGTATGGAAAGCCTTTTGAGGGCAGCCCCGAGGTATTCGGTCCAATGATAGGTATTGAAGCCTTGTTCTGTAATCTGAACCCCTTTGGGCAAGGGGGCCTCGAAGACTTCAAAGATAGTTCCAAGGGCAGTTGAGTCTTTCCGGAATCCTTCGAAATCAAGGTCTCCTAGTTCCATGATCGCTTCAACCGGCAATTGCACATCAAGAAAACCATTGTTACGCGCAGTCCCGATATCGGCAATCGCCTGTACACGACTAGCCCAACGAATGCTCATGGAATTGCTCCTTCAGGTGTTGACGAGATTGACAAGGGCTTCCAGCGCAAGGATATAGCTCTTTTTCCCAAAACCACCAACCACTCCGACACAAACGGCGGCGATAACCGATTTGTGCCTGAATTCCTCCCTGGCGTGGACATTGGAAATGAAGACTTCGACACAGGGAACGAGCATGGCCCCGATCGCACTCCTTAAGGCGTAGCTATAGTGGGCCAATGCACCGGGATTGATTATCACACCGGCATAGTCTTCCGGTGCCTTCTGAAGGGTATCGATGATGTCACCTTCACTGTTGAATTGCAGGCAGTCAACCAGAACATCCAGTTCCCTTGCCCTTTTCTCCAGTCCGAGATGGATATCTTCCAGCGAGCCATCTTTATAAATCGATACCTTCCTGGTACCTAGAAGGTTCAGATTAGGGCCGGATATCACCAGAAATTTCTTCTTCATCATGGAGCCTCCCCTCCCTACCGCACTCATGCCAGCCATGGATCCGTTGTAGTCTCCATCAAGGCCCGGAGTCCCAACACATAACTGTGGGAGCCGAAACCACAAATCTGACCGACACACACCGGCGCAATCATGGAAACATGACGGAAGGGTTCCCGCTTGTATATGTTGGAGATATGGACCTCTATCACAGGAATTTTTATAGCGCCTATCGCATCCCGAAGGGCTACTGAATAATGGGTGTAGGCACCAGCGTTGATCACTACACCATCAACCCGGCCAAGACAACCGTGGAGATAGTCGACAAGCGCTCCTTCGGAGTTAGCTTGGTAGAAATCAAGCTGCACTCCCAACCTGAGCGCCTCGGCTGCAACATCGGCATTTATCTGGTCAAGGGTCTTCCCGCCATAAATTCCGATCTCGCGTTTACCGAGCATGTTCAGGTTTGGTCCATGTACGACAGCAATGCGACCATAGTCCATTCAGAGTCTCCCTTCAACCAGGATATATCCGGGAAAACATCGGCTACCACAAAACAGATCTGCATACTATACATAGAAACACAGACCTGTGAAAGGCCCACATTTTTCAGGAACAGGAAGTAGCATGCATCTGATTGCCCCTACTAAATAGCGAACCCATTTAAACAGAGTACAGGATTTATGTATACTCAATTACATGAATATCAAGGTCTATGTACGGTTGTTTGCTTCCCTCAGGAAATGGAGTGCTCTCCCAGCCTTGGAACTTGAACTCGATCCGCCAGCATCTGCCAGGTCAGCACTTGCCACGATTGGAATTCCTGAAGAGGAAATCATGGTTGTCATGATCAACGGGAAGCGCGGGAACCTGTATGATCATCTGACTTCCGGAGACGAGCTACAATTTTTCCCCCTTCTCGGTGGAGGATGATTCTTCAGCGACATTTTTCTTTACAAAATGGGTATTCCAGAGATATACTTACGATATATCGGATATCCATAGCCGGAATTTACGGTGCCAACCTGTTGCCCATTCATACCAGTAGCCTTCAAGGTTGACATCCACCGGGGGATACAAGGGAGAAATGCCATGTGTAAAACTCGATGCAGCCTCAGCATCGCAATGGTCTTCATGTCGATGACAACCATCAATGGCTGGTCGCACCCCCACATGACCTTCGATGCGAGTGTGGAATTCGAGATGAAAGACCGGACCTGCTCAGCCCTCCATGTCGAACTGCTCTTTGACCCTATGTTCAGTGCTTCAATCATCATGGAATTCGACAAGAACCGGGATGGCGAGTTCAGTGCCGCCGAAGCAACCAAACTCCGGGTAGGAGCCTTCGACAATCTGAAAAACTATGGATATTTTGTCTATCTGCGAAAGGGCGAGCGGCGTTTTCAGCCGGGTTCCATTGCAGGCTTCAGTCCATATATCAAAAAAGGCCTCCTGGTGTATCGTTTCAAGATATCGCTGGAAGGGAAGAATCTATCTGATGATTTCAGTGTCGCAATTTTCGATTCAACGTATTATTGCCAGGTTTGCTACCCCGAATCCCCGGCAAAAGCCTATGCCACGGCAGGTAGTACCCTGGACCCTTCCTTCCGCATAGAGCTGGTAGAAAACAAGAAGTACCCTGTCTACTACAATCCATATGGAGACCCAACCGATCATACGGTCTATACAAGTTGGGCCAGCGGGCTGGATACGGCGTTTCCTCAGGAAATACGCCTTTCCTACAGGTATTAGGACGATGTCTCGTAGTATCCGGCTTTTCATTGTCTGCTTTTTCCTGCTGGTTGCATCCAACAATGTTTCGCTTTCAGCCAATCCGTTTCTTGCTGGCAATTCACCCATAGTCCGACAGCCATCATCGGGAGGAGTACTACCTACCTTCCAGATGGAACTCCGCAACAATACAGCTAAGGCAATTCAATCCTTTACGCAGGATCCGACATTGGAAGGGCTATTGTTGCTGATCACGGCGACCTTTCTCTATGGAATACTGCATGCGGCAGGTCCTGGCCACCGTAAGACAGTGGTATTCTCACTCTTCCTTGGGCGGAAAGCCAGAACATGGGAGCCTTTGCTGGCTGGTTTTCTTGCTGCCGGAGTGCACGGTGCTGCCGGCCTGGTAATCATAGCAATACTTTCCATACTTCGAGGCACCGTTGCCGGACTGGGACAAGCCGAAGCAGTCGGGGCGTTTATGGATGCTGCAACATTCGTTGTCATAGGCCTGCTGGCTGTGGTCCTGATCATCCGTAAAATCGTATTTTTACAAAAGTATTCAAATACCACAGGAATCCCGGAACAAAATCGTGATCTATATTCCCTTGTAGCCATAGCTAGTATCGTGCCCTGCCCCGGTGCAATTATGCTCCTTTTATTCGCATCATACGCCGGGCAGCTGTGGTTGGGAATTCTTGGAGTCGTTTCCATGTCGTTGGGCATGGGAATCGTGATATCGTTGGCCGGATATCTGGCATTTGCCGGCCGTGAAGGGTTATTCCATCGATTGAAGGCCAAGGAGCAACTCATCAGGAATATTGCATCCGGATTCGAGTTATTATCCTACCTACTCCTGTTTGGAATCTCCGTCTACGCTCTACTGCCACTACTTCACTCCCTGTTCTAATTCACAATCCTGTTCTTGATCACTATGGTAGAGCCTGCCAGATGGTCCCAACATCAGAAAAAAGCTGCCTGTCCCTCACCAGGACAGGCAGCCTCAAGCGTGTGGGAAACAACCCTGCGCTATTGATCCAGATCTATGAGTTCTTGCTGAAAGTGAAGGTATACTCGCTTGTAGTGACACCATCAGGAGCAATAATCCTGATCTTCATGACTGAACCATTGGAGACAGCGACCTTGTTGCTGGAGCGATACGCAACCTCTTTGCCATCGATGGCAATTGACTTGACCTTCGTGGACATGGATGTCGGGATGACGGTTACGCTGTCTGAGCTTGCTGGTACCATGACCTTATAGTCATAGACCCAAGGATTGAACTTGTTCTGCAAGGCATAGTCCACCGATTTCGTTCCTCCAGCCCAAGGAAAGGGTTTCGGTGCAGGTGCCCACTGGAGGGTAGTTCCTACCAGGCTTGCACCTTTAAACTCAATATTGGACAGGACTGAATACTTCAGGTATCCATCTTTGCCATTGTAGTTGATCGGGGATGAGGTCAGGTATTCGGAAGCATCTCCCATGATTCCTGGCAGTTTAATGGCTATCCAGTTGGTTCCATCTTTCCACATGTCACCAATGATGGTAGTCCGGGAATTGGGAGCGTCATTCTTGCCGCGCAGGGTCGCCGAGCACCCGGCCTCACCCTTGTCAATGACTTGCTGGAAGGCTGCCTCGAACAGTTTCAGGTTGGCATCTCCCAGAGGAGTCTCATCATGGCCGGTAAACAATCCGACAACTTTGCCATCATCTTTCATGTAATTGGAATAAGTCTGCTGGGCCAATGAAAGCATCAGGTCGGCCCTGACCCCCTGGATTGCCACATTGTCAGCGGAACCAGCGCGGGTACAGCCGTAGATATCCGATGAGAATATCAGACCATTCTCTTTGTCCTGAAGAACGATGTTTCCATTGGCATGACCTGGCATAGCATACACGTATAGGTCACAGCCACCGAGATGGAACACATCCCCTTCTTCAACATTCTTGATCCGTGCCTGGTCAGCAGGATCGGGGAAGACTGCAGGGAACGGACCTGAAGCGGCACCAACAGCAGCCCAGCCACGTTCATTGAGATAGACTTCCATATTGGCACTCATGAAATTGGGAGCCTGCATATCATGGTCGCCATGCTCATGTCCTACCACTACATAATTGGGCTTTGTGGCAATGTTCGCATCGATATAGGCCTTCAGATCGCTGATGTTGGAAGGTGTTTGCAGGGCATCAAAACATATTCCCATGTACTGGCCTTCTATATACCAAGCCATGGCACGTACGGATTCGGCATCGCTTGATATCCTGTACACCGCAGGACTTGTATCTGTCTTCTCCATAATCTGCAAGTGCTGGAATTCAGCTGTTGCAGGCCGATAGAGGTGCCAGGTAAAAGTCTGTACCGGACTGGGAGTCATGCCATCCTTCACAGCAATGGCTTTGTAGACAACGTCACGCTCAGGCAACTGGGCATTGGAAAGCATCTCATTGATATGCCCATGGGTAGCTACTGTATATACTTCACTGGTCGTGGTTGGAGTTGATCCATCAGTCGTAAAGTGGATGGTTGCTCCAGGAGTCGGACTATACAGCTTGACATAACGTCGTGGTGCTACGGCATTCGTCTTGGGCAAAGCCTGTACTGGAGTGACTGCTGCTGTGGTAATGGCATCGAATATGGCATCAACCTCGGCTTCACCCAGCAGGGTATCAGGACCAAAGACCTTGGCAGACTTTCCCGCCATATAGCCAGCGGATACAAGGGCATTCACAAATGGCCTGGCCTCGGGTTTGATCTTGTCGACATCGGAGAATGCAGCAAGAACATCAGTTCCAGCTTCCGGAACCTTGAAAGCCTTGGCAATGATCACCGCTGCATCCTCACGTGACAAAGGTGCATCCGGCCTGAAGTTACCATCCGCATCTGCCTCTATG
>MIBM01000081.1:0-12644 GCA_001830645.1 Spirochaetes bacterium RIFOXYC1_FULL_54_7 | reverse complement strand
CAGCGGTACCTTCCAGATGTCATTGTACTCAGTCGGATGTGGCCAGGCAAAGTAATCCGAAATCTTTGCGACGAATTCTGCTCTTGAATAGACCTTCCTGGCTGGTCCGACCGTTGCACAGGCCGCAAGTGACACAACCAGAATGATCCCAGTAATGATTTTGATGATTCCTGGCAGCTTCTTGTTCATAGCTGTTTCCCCCTCAATGGATTGGACTATCGAATGATATGATTCCGTGGTCACAAACGGAAACCCTCGACCCGGTATATGGGATTCATGTTTGATTACGATCCCTTTCCCGTGCTTGAAGTACGCTCCTGCTTCCCGACACTTTTAGTGATTGAATTCTTCTCACCTCCGATCTGTGCTTGCCCACCCCCGTGGTGCCCACTCCCATTGAAAGCAATACATCGCCCATGCGGTATACCTGTAATATATTTCATGGACAAGCCTGCACCCTGCAAATATTACTGCCAGGTTACAAAGCAATCTTGGCAGTTCAATAAACAATCAACTTAAGATAATTTGCCTTTCAGATGTTCTGTTTAAGATCAGGACTAAGGATAAACACCTTGCTTGTGATGTATGACTTCACAGCTGATTACCTTAGCCATTGGTCAAAATAACCTTGATTTCAGAACTATTGCCTGAGGCTAATTCCTCGAAAATCCTGGGGCCATCAGACATAGGCAACACTGAACTTATCATCCGTTTGACATCGAGTTTACTATCTATGATCATCTGGAGGCCTTCCCGCATCTCTGTAGTGTACATATAGCTGGTAAGCAGTTTCAGTTCCTTGACTACCGCATGCTTGTACTCTATTTCCATGACAGGTGTAGCCATTCCCACAAGCATGATCGTTCCACCATTGCGGACTATCTCTATCCCTGTGTTTACGGTGGCTGCAACTCCCGCAGCATCAAAAACCACATCTACACCAAGCCCGCCAGTCAACTTCCTGATCTCAGACACTACATCGCCTTTTGAGCTCACGCCATCAGTGGCACCACATTGCCTGGCCATCTCAAGCCGGTTGTCAAGGACATCCACAGCGATGATCCTTGCAGCGCCAAAGGCCTTCAGACACATGATACCCATGAGACCAATAGGACCTGCGCCAAATACTGCAATGGTTTTTCCTGTCAGAGTACCAATATGCTTGGTGGCTCGGAGGGATATCGAAAGGGGTTCTACCAAGGCACATTCGTTGAAGGATACATTGTCGGGTAGAGCCATGATTTTTTCAGCAGGAGCAATTACATAATCTGCCATGGCTCCATTGTAACTGCCAGCCTTCATGGTCGTGCCGATGATGTAGCGATTGTCGCAGACATTCTGCAATCCATCCTTGCAATCCTGGCAGATGCCACAGTAAAGGTTTGTAACCACCACGACTCGTTGACCTACCCTTACTCCTGCAACATCTTTGCCCAGTGCGGCTATCTCACCTGAAAATTCATGCCCCATGATCAGCGGAGGCACACGCATTGCAGAACCGCCTTTGTATCCTGAGAGATCGGATCCGCAAATGGAAACAGCGCGTACTTTGACCAGCACTTCCCCAACCTTTGGCTCAGGTGTAACAACTTCCTCATAACGCAAGTCCCGTGGTCCGTGATAAACAAGAGCTTTCATATAACTTCCCCTTTACCCGATGGCAGGCCTTATGCCGTGCGCCTCGAAGAAGCGCAAGCCGTCACGAATCTCCGAATGGAAATCCTTGAAGACAGAAGCCTCCACTGAAATAATACCTTTATAATCAATTGCCTTGAGTGCATCCAGGAATGGTGAATAATCAAAACCATCATCCAATCTTGGCACAACCCTTTCCGGGAACACAGTCAGCGGGTTGTCCAGATGAACATGTTTTATATAGGATTTGTATTCAGAAATCTCGTCCAGAGGTCTGCCGAGTTCCACCATGTATCGGTAGTCAATAAAGGTCTTCAGATTGGGTTTGCCGAATTTCTTGATGAACCCGACAGCCTCCGGCAGGTTGTTCACTATATTGGAAAGCTTCTTGCCGAGCGGCTCTATCAGTATAGTGATATCATATTCAGCTGTAATATCAAGGAGCATATTGAAGAAGTCATCGAACTTCTTTGTTGCCCCATGTATATCACCCTCAACCGGCAGGCTGCGTGCCTTCCCATTGCCGAATACAAAATACCGTGCCCCCATCCTTGCACACCTATCGGTAGCTCTGTACAGGAAATCCCGGTAAAATGAAAGGTCAAAGGAAGCATCCGATACATGTGAATCCAAAGGTATAGGATTGTCAAAAACTTCAGCGGGAATGCCACATGCTTTAAGTTGGCCGAGAGCATTTTTATACTCCCCATCATCAAAGCCCATGATTTCACGTATATGCAACTCGGCGCAGTCATATCCCGCTGCTGCAATATCATCCAGGTCTTTGATATAGCCAAAGCAACTCAGTCTTATTCTTGTCATCTGTTTACCCATCATTGTACATAGCCGAACAATCGTGGCAGGAACATTGAAAGAGGCTCGATGTACGTTACCAGCAACAGAGTGACTATCTCCGCAGCCAGGAATGGAAGCACGGCCTTGGATACCCGTTCAATCGAGAGCTTGGTAATCCCGCACACCACATAAAGACACAAGCCTACCGGAGGCGTAATAAGCCCGATCATCAGGTTCAAGACGACGATTGCACCGAGCATTACAGGATCTATACCAAATGGTGCTGTTATCGGTATCAATATCGGAACCAGAATGATGATAGCTGCTGTTCCCTCCATGAAGGTTCCAACAATGAGAAGGACCACATTGATTGCAAGCAGCAGGGTATACCTATTTGTAAAGATCTCAGAAACGAACAAGGCCATGCGCACCGGAACTTCTTCTACCACAAGTGACCAGTTGAATACATTTGAAGCGGCAATCACCAGGAATACCACTCCACTGGTCTTGGCAGTAACGAGAAAGGCCCCCTTGATGGTTTTCCAGTCAAGTTTGCGGTACACAAAGAGTCCGATCACCAGGGCATATACCACCGCAACCGCGGAAGCTTCCGTAGCAGTGAACACACCAAGCAGGATACCGCCAAGTATGATCAATGGCATCATCATGGGAATTATTCCATGCACTCCGGCAGCAAACATTTCCCTGAAAGTTGGCCATCTATCTGCCCGCGGATAATTGCGTTTGGTGGATATGATCCAGTTAACCACCATCAAGCTGAACCCGAGCAGGATACCTGGGATCATGCCAGCGAGAAACAAAGCAGCGATCGAAGTGGAACTGACCAGGGAATAGATGACCATGGGTATGCTTGGTGGAATTATCGGACCAATGACAGAGGATGAACAGGTGACAGCGGCACTGAAGTCATCATCAAAGCCTTCTTCAATCATCGCAGGAATGAGCATGGAACCTATGGCGGAAGTATCGGCTACAGCAGAACCAGTTATCCCGGCAAAGAACATGGAGGTCACGATATTGACCTGCCCAAGCCCACCCTTCATCCTGCCAACAAACACATTGGCCAGGCTTACAAGTCGCTTGGTTATTCCAGCTCCATTCATCAATTCACCAGCCAGCACAAAGAATGGAATTGCCATGAAAGGAAAGACATCAATCCCGGTAAAAAGCCGTTGGGCGATAAGACCTAGCGGTATCTCCTTCAATAGCAGGAAAACAACACTGGCAGAACCAAGACTGAATGCTATGGGGACGCCCAACAAAAGAAATACTATGAATGCAATTACCGATAGCAACATTCAAATACCCTGCTTCCCTTCACCAGTTGATTCTGGCTCCCAGCGGAAGCCCAGGATGACCATCAAGGTCTCTATTGCCATAAGGAACACACCCACGGTTACCGCTAGGTAAGGAAACACCATGGGAAGCTCCATTGCGCTTGAACGCTGTATGGACAGGGATTCCAGATGTGAGAATGATTTCACCAAAACGATACCAAGGAAGGCCAGTACAATCATGCTGGCTAGAACCTCAAGCGCTCTGCGTAATACGGGTGGAAACAGCGCAATAAAGGAAGTTATCCCTACATGCGAACCTTCCTTCATAGCCAGGACAGCACCAAGGTAACCCATCCAGATCATGAGATAACGTCCAAGTTCCTCGGTCCATGAAAGCGAATTCTGAAGCACATAACGGAAGAATACTCCGGCGGCTACATTGACTACCATGATTCCGACGATAAAACACAGGATCCATTCTATACACGATTCCAATGCAAGAATGATCCTGGGCCGTTGCTTAATGGTTTTCACCACCGAACCTCCTTCGATTGCCCATTCTTGTGATGCCAAACACATTGCTTGACAGAAATTTCCAGGACCTTTTGAACAATTACCAAAAAATCCCAAGCAACAGTATCCAGCGGGTTCCAGCCACGAACTGGAACCCGCAATACATGTGATCGACAACCACTATTCATCCGGTTGTCAACCTGAAACTGGTTTACTTCAGTGATGCTTTCTGGGCAGCTACCACCTGGTTAACCGCAGCCAGGGCATCGTTGATAAGCTTCTGGTCTATCTTGGTCTTGAGCCAGTCAATTACCGGCTGCTGGGTGGCTTTCCTGAACAGTTCAAGTTCTACTTCGGTAGGCACGTAGACTTCATTGCCACTGTCAACAAGAATCTGCACACCTTGGGCTGAAATCAACTGTGAAACACCACGCCCTACACCCGACGCTATCTGAGCTGAATCAAGGACAACGTACTGGAGGTCGGCCGGGAGGCTCTGGAAGAATTTCTCATTGATTATAAACCAGTCAACTCCGTACACATGGCCGTCCAGAGTTATATACTTCTGTACTTCGTGCAATTTAGCCATCAGAATGGTGGGAACAGGATTCTCCTGGCCATCCACTACCTTGGTCTGGAGGGAAGTATAGGTCTCAGTCCAGGCAATCGGAGTAGGATTGGCACCAAGTGCCTTGACCATGGTGACGTAGAGAGGGGTTTCCTGTACACGGATCTTCAAACCCTTCATGTCGGCAGGTGACTTGATCGGACGCACATTATTGGTGAAGTTCCGGAATCCAACCTCCGCAAAAGCCAGGTTGCGCATGCCGGTTTCTTTCAGGAAAGCCTTGGACAAAGCCTGTCCAAAGGGTCCGTCCATTACCTGCCAGGCAACCTGGGATGATGGAAACAGGAATGGGATGTCGGTAACCATGGCCGAGGGGAAGAAGTTGGCAATGACCCCTGATGCAATACCAGACTGGATGGTGCCAAGCTTTACGGCTTCCACATACTCTCGTTCCGCACCAAGAGCTCCAGCGCCATAAACCTTTACATTGATACGACCACCCGAACGAGCGTTGACCAGTGATGCAAAGGCAACTGCCTGTGCATGCTTGCGTGATGTGGCCACATCAATGGGGTCGGCATGGGCAAGCTTCAGTTCAAATACCCTAGCTTGACCAAATGCAGCGGATGCAACGACTGCAATCATGCAGACAATCAAAAGTAACTTTTTCATCGAACTGCCTCCTAAAACAAGGAACCTTGACATATCTCCCCACAAGGGGAGCCCTCCCGCAAGGGAGTACTCAACTAGGCCAAGCTATCGTGTACAGGTGCTTGCCACCATTCAACGGGCCCTTAAGCAGGGCTTCAATTTCAGCAGGATCCCTCTGGCTCATCAGCCTTCCCTCGGGCAGCTTCCCGACAGGGAAGCGTTCAAGGATATCACCCTGCAATTTAACCAGGTAATTGAGTACATTCTCGATGGCTTTGGTTGCTTTGGCAGGATCGGCGAGCGTGGCCTTGCCCAGAACTCCTTCAGGGAAGGTTACACACTCGATGCCCGTTCCACCGATTATGCAATGTCCTGGTATGGGATTTCCGTAAATATCTCCACCCCGGTCTACATGCCCTGGGGGCAAGAAGCCCTTGATGCTTGTGTCTTCGGCATGCTCCGGCTGGCATAGTTCAGGGAATAGCGCCATCGAGATCGATTGTTCCGCTTCATCTGCATGCTGGAATGGAGTTTCAAAGGGTCCACCGTGGGCCTTGTCCATCAAGTCCTTGGCCATGATTCTTGGTAGATCAACGAACATAACCATCGCAGGAACCTGGTATTTCTTGCCCCATTCCTGTATGGCTGATGGCAGTGCATATTCCTGTCCATGCATGCTCATGAAAATCTGCTTGCGGAAGCCAGTATTCCAGAAACCAGAAATCATCGACCGCAGGTGGGCCATGAAGACATCGTCAGGGAGAGGGACTGTGCCTGGCTGACCTATATGGTGGAAGGGATGAGACCCGTACCACATGGGCATTGCGACGGTACAACCGGTCTTTTTGGCTACCATCTCGGCGATGCGGGTCACAATAAAGGTATCCTCACCGTATGGACCGGCTGCTCCATGGTTCTCGGTCGAGCCTATCGGGATAAGGATCACGTCATTTTTCTTCAGTCGTTCCTCTACATCAAACTTTGTCATTGTCTGGAAGTAGATTTTGGAAGGCTTGTCCATCTGGCCTTCCTGGGGGAATTTCCATTCCGACATCGTTCACTCCTTTCTTGCAGCTAGAGCCTGTGACTCTTGAGTTGCGGCGCATAGACCCATACGAACTTGAGCTTCGTAGTTCCGGTATTTACGATCTGATGCCTGGCACCTGGCGGGTTGTAGACACAAATCCCCGGTTTGAGCTCAATTTCCTGGTCGGCGGTTATGAATTTCCCCTGCCCTTCCAGGAAGAGCATCACTTCTTCCTCGGTCTCATGGATATGTTCTGGCACCATGGAACCCGGTTCCGTCTCGTTCACACCAAGCGCCAGATTCTGGGCGCCGACGGTTTTTTCCGAGATCAGAATCCATGAGGCCCGGGGCGGATCCTTTCGCTCGGGTACCACCTTGTTCATGTCTACTACTTTCAAACCTGCCATTCCATCTTCTCCTTCCCACTTTCGGGTATCACCCAATAAAAATGCCACCATTGACGTCCAGGGAGATCCCCGTCACCCAGTCCGATCTGTTCGATGCAAGAAATATCACAACATCTCCGATATCCTCAGGCAATCCGTCCTTGGGTACAGCACGACCGGCGTTCCAGCTTGCGAATACCTCAGGCGGGTACTGCCTTGTCTGGTCCGTCAGTATTGGTCCTGGACAAATCGCATTCACATAGATATTGTCCGGCCCCAATTCCTTGGCCAGTACTTTGGTGATTCCAAGCAGGCCCGCCTTTGAGGCGGCATAATTAACACCCACCCCCGGTCTCCCGGTCCGTCCACCAAGTGAGGCTATATTCACTATCTTTCCGGACTTCTGTTTTCGCATGACCGGAGCTACTGATTTGCAGCAAAGAAAGGGTCCTGTCAGATTCACCTTGATTACCAGTTCGAACAACTCCAGGGTCATGTTCTCCAAGGTCTCATGGCGGGAGATACCGGCGTTGTTTACAAGCACATCGATGCGACCAAACTTCTTTACTGTCTGACTGACAGCTTGCTGTACATCAGCCTCATCGGTAACATTGACCTTCACGGCAAATACCTTGATTCCGCCCGGATCAAGTTCTTTGGCTAGTTTTTGCGCTGCTTCCAGATTCATATCCCAAAGAGCTACAGAGGCCCCTTCCTCAAATACCTTCCGGGTTATGGACATTCCCAATCCCAAGCCGGCTCCAGTTACAATTACTACCTTGTCCTGTAATTCCATATTCAACTCCTACAAAGTCGTCAAACTGGCCGGATCGAAACCGTCCCACATGGCGCGCATATCCTTCATGGGGACATCGAATACCGCGTTGAAGGGTGGCAATGGTTCATCACGCATGAATTCCGGCATCGGGAAGAACTCTTCCGAAACTCCCGCCTGCCTGTTGAATTCCCGCTCCGTAGCGATGGTATCCCAAGCCAGGGCGATGATTTCCGGGATACCCATCTTCCATCCATACCGTCCTTCAAGAAGCTTGCCGAACATCTCGGGTCTCTTTAAAAAGGGAGGCCTGACAAAGAGACAGACTCCAAGCGTATCAAGGAGAGCAGCCCTGATTTGCAGCTTGCGTGAACTATCAACCTGCCCATCAGCTTTCAATGGATCGAGGGTCTTCAAAGTCTCGAAGGCATTGCCTGCAGTGTGGTCGGCACCCATTGGCGAAGTTACATAGGTAACACCATTGCCCTTGACTCCCCGGGGATCATAACCAGGTATGGCCTGTCCCTTGATAACCGGTACTCGACGGATACCAAGCAAGCGTCCGGTGATCTGCGCGCCGTTACCCAGTATCCTGCCTAGATAGGTCCCCTGGCCTATTTGCCGGATAAGGTTTTTGGCGCCTTCGGCGTCACCGAACTGGATAATCCCCGCTTCCATGCCTACGCCTATGGCCGCGCCGGTTTCTATCGCATCGACACCAACTTCGTTGCACAGATGATTCATTTCAGCTATGTCATCAAGACTTCCGATTCCACAATTCGAACCAAGCAAGGAAATATTCTCGTACTGGATCGAGGCCACGAGTTTTTTACCCGATTTGTCAGGAAAGATATTACTGCATTTGATCACACAACCGGCAACACAAGCCTGACTCGAACGGCCTTCACCACCCCGGGACAGGATTTCTTCCCTGACCCTTTCACCGGCGATGTCATCAGCTTTCTCGAAGCTACCCGAACTGAAGTTCCGTGTTGGCAACAGACCTGATGAGTTTGCCAAAGCAAGGATGGCTGGCGTGCCATACAAGTTTCTATTCTCGGTCTTCGGATCTGCCAGGAGCGCTTCGGCCATCCACTTTGAGGTTTCAGTCAGCAGTGCTTTGTCATAGGCCTGCATTGCATACCCGGAACCGGCATCATCAACTACAATTGCCTTGATTCCCTTGGACCCCATAAGAGCGCCGAGACCACCTCTGGCTGCATACCTTATCTGGACATCGTTGTTGTCTGGAGTTGCAATCCCCGAGCCGTACATCATCATCTCACCGGATGGACCTATACAGAGTATTCCAACAGACTTGCCGTAGTGCTGTCTCAGCGAGGTAATGGTATCGCTTACCAGCAAGCCTTTTAGCTCCGGCATGCTGACTAGCTCGTATCCACTGGCACGCACAACCAATACATCAGTTCTGGCTGTGTCCGGCGTATCTTCTATTATCAAGGCCCTTATGCCGAGCTTGGCAATTTTCCTGCCAACCCAGCCGCCTACATTGCTCTCCTTGACGCCTCCGGTCAGGGGGCTTTTCCCACCTACCGACATCTGGCCAGTCGTAGTTACATTTGTATCCGCCAGCAAACCAGATGCAAAGATAAGCTTGTTGTACCGGCCGGTCGCTTCACAATTCGGCGGAACCTCTTTCAGCAATACATGTGCTATCAGCGATCTGCCACCCCAGCGCATTTCATCCTCAGTGGCAGTCAGGGTGTGGATCTGCCTTGTCCTGGTATCAACCCGTATTATAGTGTCCATCATTCAACTCCCTAACTCCCTATACTTCCCAAGCGGCTGGAACACCCCAACCTTGCGGAGATCTCGTCAATGCCTTTGACAATAGCTTCCGGTACATCAATGCCCGACTCGTTGCTTTCGTGTTCTTTCTGAGTCTCGAACTCGCCAGGAAGCAGGATCTCCTCGAATCCCGGCTGCCTCCGTAATCCCTTGATCCGCTGTGCATATTCTGTAACGGCTTGTTCAAAGTTCGCCACCCCGACAAAACGTGCCACATCGATGCAGATGAAGGAAGCACCTACTCCGGTTGGCCCATCCAGTTCATGGAAGCTTCTGAGTTTGTCTCCATAGGCTGAACCAGTGAGCATGCCGGACAGGATATCTATCATCATGGCAAGGCCGGAGCCCTTGGGGCCTCCCAGCGGCAACAGGCAACCTTTCAGCGCTTTCTTTGGATCTGTTGTCTGATTCCCTTCTGGATCAAGGGCCCAGCCCAATGGAATTTCCTTTTCACTCAGAGAGGCCAGTCTGATCTTGCCCCGGGCTACCACACTCGATGACATGTCCAGAACCAATGGTTCCAGTGCACCCCGGGGAACCGCCACCGAGATGGGATTCGTTCCGAAGAAGGGTTCTGCAGCTCCGAAGGGGGCAACCGATGGATTCCCGTTGGTCATTATTATCGAAATCAGCCCCTGGCGGGCGGCTTCACCGGTGATACACCCAAGTGCTCCGATATTGTTGGTATTACGGAGGTTTACCATCCCGATTCCAAATTGCCTCGCTTTGCTCATGCATAGTTTCAGCGCTTGATATGCAGCTACTTGACCAAGCCCATTGTTACCGTCTAGCACCGCCGTCGCTCCAAAGTCCGAAACATTGGTCACACGAGTTGGTAATTCCAGCATCTTCGCGTCTACACGCTGAGCGACAAGCCGTAGCAGATTGATGCCATGGGTGCTCACACCACGCATATCAGCCCTGACCAAGGAGTCTGCAGCTACAGCGGCACTGTCCTTGGTCTCACCCAGTTCAACTAGAATTGCACGCGCTGTTTCAAGCAGATTTTGCCTGGCGATTTTCATGGTATCAGTACTCCTCGACCAGTCCCAAAGCCCCGAACACCTTCTCGAGATCGTTGAGCTCAACGCTTGTAACGCCACTGGCGAGCTGGGCTGATTTTGCTTCTTCGAATGCAACCCGTTTCAGGGACTTTTCCAGGACGGCTTCTGCATCCTCGGCTCGAACCACGACCATTCCATCCTCGTCGCCAAGGATCAAGTCTCCGGGAAACACCGTCATCTGTCCAAAATTAACTGGATAGTTGATAAGACCAAGGTTTGTCTTAACCGTTCCCCGGATGGAGAATCCGCGGCAGAATACCTTGAAACCCATCTTTGCCATTTCTACTGAATCACGGATGCATCCATCAATCGCCAGACCAGCTATTCCGCGGGACATGGCGGCTACTGCCATCATCCCCCCCCAATAACCATATTCGTATAAACCTCCGACATTTGCTACAAGCACGCAACCCGCAGGAGCACGCTGCAGAGCTTTGTGCAACATCAGGTTGTCGCCTGGCGCGCATTGAACCGTAAAGGCTGGTCCACATATCCTGTTTCCTGGAAACGCCGGTTTTATGGCACTCTCCACATACCCCTTCCGGCCGGATGCCTCATAGACGGTCGCCACATCAAGGTTCCGGAATGCGTCGATTGTTTTTGCATCGATGGGACTGGCTTCTTTTAAAACGTGTGTCATAAGTCCTTCCTGTTACTGAGCATCAAGTGTCCTATACTTACGAGGGAATTGACCAAGTGCGCCCTCATAGCCTTCTCTGCTTCATCTTCATTGCCTTCTATAATCGCCTTGAGTATCGCCCGGTGCTCACCACTGGTTGCATGCAGCCTGCTGGATTCAAACCGGCTGAGGAAATGAATACGGATACGCAAAATCTGTGAAAGTATCGAATTGTAGTACCAGGACAGGAAGCTGTTTCCTGATGCGTCTACAATTATCTGATGGATCTGGTAGCCGGATACCAAAGCTTGCCGGATCTCCGCATCACCGATTGCCTTGAATGATTCGTGAGTATCCAGCAATTCCTCGAACTGTTTCCGTGACGACATACGCGCAGCAAACCTTGCCGCGGCACATTCAAACACCTCCCGTATCTCGAATATTTCTCGTATCAGGTCAAGGCTGATGCTTGCCACAAAACAGCCCTTGTTCGGTACAATGACCACCAAACGATCCCGTTCCAGATGCTGCAAGGCCTCACGTACCGGGGTTTTGCTGATGCCCAACTCTTCACAAAGATCCAGCTCATTCAGATATTGCTGGGGCTTCAGTTCATCATGTACAATACGGTTCTTCAACAGTTCATACACTTGGGTCTTTTTACTCATGTTATTGGCAGGGCCATGCTTATCCAGGAGAGCCGACGATATACCCATGCCATGAAGCCTTTCTGCCAGTATTTCAATTTCCAGCCGATATATTGGCGATATATTACACTTATTATCCTGCGGTATTTATCTCCTGTCAACAAGAATTTATAATTTTTATTTTATCGAATTATCAAAGATCCCAGAAGTATCAGGGCATCTTTCACACTGGCAACCCCGTCGTATAAAATCATAGAGCTTGTAATATATTTCAAGTATTCTTTTAATATATTGACGATATATGCAATGCACTCTACACTCGGAAAAGAGAGAATCGATTATGACAAAATATACACCAGCTGGAATAAAAGGATCGGAGGACTGAAGTGAAAGATTTGACTGATTTCCTGTATGCCAACATCAATGGCTTTCTTGCAACGCTCGAGGATGGACAACCACGAGTACGGCCATACCAGTTCATGCTTGAGGATGCAGGAAGGTTGTGCTTCAGCACCAACAACAAGAAGGAAGTATGCAAACAACTCAAACATAATCCAGCAATGGAATTCGCCTGCTCAGACCCTCATGGAGCATGGCTACTACGCCTACGGGGAAACGTGCAGTTTACAAATGAGGTGGATGTCAAAGTGAAGATACTTGCCAAAAGTGACGTCGTAAGGAATATCTACAAAACAAGTGATCATCCGGATTTTGAGGTCTTCTATCTTGATCATGGGTCAGCCCAGCTCCTGCCGCGTGCGGGTCAGGATAGTCAACAACCACCTGCAAAGCAGGTGGCTTGAATCAGCCCCCAAAGGGGGCTTTAAAACTAGTTTCTACAGAGCCATTTATTAACG
>MIBM01000080.1:13761-15125 GCA_001830645.1 Spirochaetes bacterium RIFOXYC1_FULL_54_7 | reverse complement strand
CATGACGAACAGTAACCTAGCTGTCCCGGTTACCCGGGCAGTTTATACTATCCTCCGAACTCCTGATTGCCTTTTTTATCATGCCTCCTTTATTGAAACGCGGCTACGGGCGGGCTGTCCTGCCATGATCCCGGCTCCGGTTTCCAATTTCCGCGAGTTTACAGGATACCACAAACCCGACCTTAGGTAAAAGACGAAAAAGCCGACGACCCGGACATACAGCCGGGCGTAGGCCCCCTGACCAACTGGCTGTCCCGGCGGTGTTCAGTATATACCGGTGACTTCCACATCGCTCCAGAAAGATGTATAGGCGGTGATACTGCCAACGGCTTCTTCGAAAATGGTCTGGAAGGAGTAACGGTGGTCAGCAGATACTGTACGGCCTTCGGGCGACATGGGGTCGACACGGGCCAGCCCCCTGGAAAAGGCAATGTGCCTATCGTCCATGTTGCCGAAATACCGGGAGCGGTCTTCAAAAGGCGGCCTGAACTGGCCTATATCGGCTCCCATGGCCAGAATGGGGTCAACAGGTACCCAACCCAGACCGTACAGGTAAAACTCGACCCAGACATGGTTCCAGGCTTTTTTGGAATCGTCCACCACCACACCGGCAACCGGCAACGCTGGAACACCGGCGGCACGCAACATGGCGCTGTACAATATGGATATGCTCCAGGCGTCTCCCTGCCCGGCTGCCAGGGCCTCCAAGGCCAGGGCATGCTTGATTCCCGGATCAACAATGATCCTTGACTTCAGGGTATCAAAGAGGAGCATGGCCATCCGGTAAGGATTGCGTTCCCGGCCAATGGAATCCTTTACAAAACGCTGAACCTCGGGATGCCCAGCTGGAACCAGGGGATCAGCAGCAGTAAAGGTGGCATACAGGCCAGGCAGCGGTGACGGAGGCTGCTGTACCTGATCGGCTACAATTTCCGTCTCCACTCCATACACCTGCACAAGAAAATCGTGCCCGACCGTTACCAGCTTGTCACTCTGCAGGTTCGACAGGTAGTAGGCAGACAAGCCCAGATGGTTGGGGAACAAAGCCTCCATAGAGCGGTCAAGGGATTTGATGCCGCGCTGGGATGCGCTGTCTGCGGGAAAGGGCATCCACAGATACATGGAATTGGGGCCGCCTGCCTGGATACGCGAGATGGTCACAAAAGTAGAAAGGGCATAGGTCCGGCGTCCGACATGGCTTTTTGAGCCAGGACTGCCATCAACCTGGAAGTAACGCATCTCGCTCTGGCCACGCTGGGTCCGGACAGCAATTCCGCCGGTGACAGCTCCGTCTGGTATGTGTACCCGTATCTCCTTGTCGGACCACTGTACATATTCACCGGCCGTTTCCGATGGTAACACAA
>MIBM01000080.1:12638-13718 GCA_001830645.1 Spirochaetes bacterium RIFOXYC1_FULL_54_7 | reverse complement strand
ACCAGCCCAGGAGAAGAGCACTTCCGATGAATCACGGTTGGCACCGAAGTTGAGCCCCCGGATGGACAACAAGGATCCAACGGGTCCGGACTCGACAGACAAGGCATTTACCAAGGGCACTATGGCAGCAGAACCCCCGGTTTCGGGACGCACCGGCAAGAGGGCCCGGCTCATGAACAGCCTGGAATTGGATGCTCCCTTTTCTGTTACGACCCGTACGAGGCTGGAATCGGCATACAAGGGCACAAGAACCTCTACCAGCTCATCTGACCAGGAGATATACGAGGAATAAGTGGGAACCCGGCGATCGAATTCGACCCTGCCATCCCCTCGTTCCCGGCCAAAATTATGGCCCTCTATGCGGAGTACCGCTCCCGGGTCGCCAATCGGCGGATCTATGGACACCACCACTGGTCTGGAAGCCGACCTGGCCCAAGCCGAGAGTATAACTACCGATACAAGGAGGAGCAGGATCATGAAGAGGGCGAAGGCACGGGCGCCGCGGGATTTTCCTCCGCCGCGCCTTACCGGCGAAGCGGCAAACCTCACTGGCCCGATCCGCTATCGTCGACAGTATCAAGCTCGGCTGGAGATCCGTTGATATATGGATCCACAACCAGCTCGATACGCAAGGGAGCCCTTCCATCGGGGTACACACCGAAGGGATAGAACAATAGTTTCTCGCCGAAATTGACCCCTACGGTATCCACGGTGGAGCGGTACCTGACCGTTCCGTCGGCTTCCCTGAACCATACCTGGCCCTGGGCAATCATGAAAAGGCTACCATCCTTGGTACGGTATGGAGTCATGCTGACCACGACAGCCACATCGCTGCCCATCATCTTTATCGAAACCGGTGTACCTGGAACGGTGTATTTCCTCTCCGAAGCTTGCCAGGGTTCCTTGGTATCCGGATGATTCACCAAGGCTCTGACACTGACGGCAAGAGCCTCCCCGCGCATGGAGAGGGGTATGGCCTCTATGGAACCAGGCTCGGCTTTTTGCGCGCCACTCTGCGCATCGTATACCTGGTCACCCAGACTCTGAGCTCCGATTGCAAGGGTAAAACCTGCGGCAAAA
>MIBM01000080.1:11296-12604 GCA_001830645.1 Spirochaetes bacterium RIFOXYC1_FULL_54_7 | reverse complement strand
GGGTTTGTAATCCACTTCACGAACTATGAAAGGCTCTCCGGGGGCTCCTGCGAAGGTGCCTGTAGGAAGGGAAATGGTGATATTGACGCCACCCTCCTGGCGGGCCAGGAACTCGAAGATGGAATCCATGGCTGGCCCGGCGGACGCAACCGACACAGGGGCCACGGCACTCTGTACAGCCATGCGAAGTTCGGAATTACGGGCACCAGTCATGGCCAAAGCCATGGCCAGGACAGAAAACACAAGAGCGGCAGCGGCTGCCACAGGCACAGGAATGGACAATCTGCGCATCCATACAGGAGCACGGGCCGATGCACCCAGTATGATCCCGTCATACACTCTGGTACGGGCAGAGGCTGCAGCCTGTTCGATGGATGTAGCGTCCACAGCAAAGGCCGCGCGCAGGGATTTGAGCTCCGCGGCGTAGGCGGAGCATGAAGGACATGCTTCCAGGTGACGTTCAAGGCTCTCCCGCCAGGGCGACGAAACCTCGCCATCGATCCAGGCAGACAACAATTCACGATCAGGACACATCTTTGCCATCCTCCCGCAACAGGGCGGCCAGGGCTTCGCGGGCACGGAAAACCCGCACCTTCACGTTGCCTTCGGTAATCCCCAGTATACGCCCTATTTCCTTGTAGTTCAGCAAGCCATATTCCTTGAGCACCAGCACAACCCGGAATTTCTCTGGCAACCTGTCCAGATAGCGCTGCACATCCTTGATTGTCTCGGACTTGAGGGTTTCCTCTTCTGGCGATTCGCTTGAATCATCGTTTTCCTTGAAGTACCGCTGGTATACATTCTGTTCACGCCCCTTGCGCTTTATCCAGTTGAGGGCATTGTTCTTGACCACCCGGATCAGCCAGTACTTGGCATCGTTCCTGGTGGGGAAGATATCCCAGCGTTCAACAGCCTTTATATACGAGTCATGCACCATATCTTCGGCAGCTTCGTCCGAATTGGTTATCCGCCGGGCGATCCTGAAGAGTATGGTGAAGGTCTCGTCGTACAGGGCCCTGAATTCTGTATCCGGGGGGCCGCTTCGTCTACCAAACAAACGCGATCCTCCCATCGTTACGACCGGTTCTATACATTACGTTCCAGCTTCCACGTAGTACCGCCGGGACCATCCTCCAGGATGACGCCACGCTCCTTGAGTCCATTGCGCAGTGCGTCGGCACTGGCCCAGTCTTTTGACTTCTTGGCATCTGCCCTCCGCTCCACCAGGGCTTCGATTTCCGCTGCAAGGTCCGGATCGACCAGGGGCTCGACGGTCTCCTTGATGTCGGCCAGACCAAGGCCAAGCAC
>MIBM01000080.1:7854-11278 GCA_001830645.1 Spirochaetes bacterium RIFOXYC1_FULL_54_7 | reverse complement strand
CGCGCCAAGGGCGTCGGGAAGGGAAACCTTCTGGTCCTTGAGCACACCCCAAAGTTCGGCCAGGGCACGGGGCGTGGACAGGTCATCCTCCATCGCCTCGCGGAAGGCATCAAGCCTGGCCTTGGCAATGGCGCCAAGCGCCTCGGGAGGTGTTACTGCGGCTCCTGCGGCCAGTTTGGTACGCAGGGCCAGGACCCGGTCAAACAGGGACTTCCTGGCAGCCCGGGCGGAATCAAGGGCATCGAAGGAGAACTGCAACTGCGAGCGGTAATGGCCGCCGAGCAGGAAGTAGCGGTAATCCAGGGGATCATAACCCTCGTCAACCAGGGACTTGAGGGTAAGGAACCCGCCCTTGCTTTTGCTCATCTTGGCAGCGCCCATAACCAGGAATTCGTTGTGAAGCCAGTACTTCACCCATTGTTTGCCCGTGGCGGCCTCGCTCTGGGCTATCTCGTTGGTATGGTGGACCGGAATATGGTCTATGCCGCCGGCGTGTATATCGAAGCTGTCGCCAAGATACTTCATACTCATGGCCGAGCATTCGATATGCCAGCCAGGGTAACCGCGGCCCCAGGGGCTGTCCCACAGCAGGGCCTGGTTTTCGAACTTGCTCTTGGTGAACCACAGGACGAAATCCTGGGGGTTGCGTTTGTTGGCGTCCACATCGATCCTGGCCCCGGACTGCTGGTCATCAAGACGCAACATGGCCATCTCACCATAGCTGGGGAATCTGGAGACATCGAAGTACAGATTGCCGCCGGCACTGTAGGTAAACCCCTTGGCTTCTATCCGCTTGATGAGCTCGATCATGTCCCGCACATGATCGGTTGCCTTACAGACCACATCAGGGCGCAGGATGTGGAGGCGGTCGGTATCGGCAAAAAAGGCATCAGTATAGAGGCGGGCTACTTCAAGCACGCTCTTGCCCCGCTCCTCGGCGGTCTTAACCATCTTGTCTTCACCCGTATCATCATCCCCGGAGAGGTGGCCTACATCGGTGATATTCATCACATGGGTCAGCTCATAGCCAAGCCAGCGCAGGGTCCGTGAGATGATGTCCTCGAAGACATAAGCACGCAGATTGCCGATATGGGCAAAATTGTAGACCGTGGGACCACAACCATAGAACCCAACCTTGCCAGCTTGTATGGGTTCGAACGCCTGCAGGCTACGCCCATGGGTATTGAAAAGCCGCAAGCCCATGCGATCCTCCTAAATATATTCAACAACAACGTAGAATGTATCAAGCAACAGGGTATTGATCTTAACAATCCGCACACTATCAAGTAGCATGGATACAATATGCCTACACTAAGGAAATTCCTTGAAAAAATCAACATCGATGCCGAGATCGATTTTGACGAGCCCATGGCAAACCACACCAGCTTCAGGATAGGTGGCCCGGCGGACGCACTGGTTCTGCCACGCAGTACCGACGACCTTGCGCGGCTTCTGGTTGCAGCAGAATCCGAAGGAATTCCTGTGGCTGTCATTGGTGGCGGGGCCAATCTGCTGGTGGCCGATGCGGGAGTGCGTGGCGTCGTGGTCTGTACCTCCCTGCTACGCCGCTTCGAGGTTGAAGCGACCGGGGACAATCTGGGGGCCGCTGGGAGCGGGCCTGCGGCGGCCGGGGGCGATCCTGAGGCTACCGGTGGGTACATGGTCAGGGTCGGGGCTGGGTTGCCGGTGACCGAGTTGCTGGCCAGGTTGCTGGAACTGGGCTTGTCTGGCCTGGAATTTGCCGCGGGCCTCCCTGGGTCAGTGGGCGGTGCAGTCTACATGAACGCTCGTTGCTATGAGCATGAAATAGCCGATTTACTTGATTCAGTGTTTTATCTGGATTCTGTTGCCCACCAACCCCGACACACCGGCATGCAACGACAGCACTGGGCTTATAAAAGGACGCCGTTCATGCCTGGCGGGACTCTGGAAGGGGCGGTGGTTACCGGAGCACGCTTCAGGTTACAGCATGGAGACAAAGCACTGATGACTGCCCGTATGGCTGAACTGGAAGCCGACCGCCAGGCCAAGGGGCACTTCGATAATCCCTGTGCAGGAAGTCTCTTCAAGAACGATCGGTGTTTCGGCAGACCTACAGGCCAGATACTGGACGAACTTGGTTTCAGGGGCCGGCGCATCGGTGATGCCATGGTCTCCCGGAAACATGCCAACATCTTCGTGAACGCAGGCAGGGCCTCGGCCATGGATATGCTGGCCCTGGTGAGTGAGGCCCAAGCCGCCGCACAGAAAGCCTTTGGCTTCGAACTTGAGCCCGAAGTGGTCAGGCTGGGCGATTTCAGCCGGTAGAAGACTGGAATCCGAAACCCCGGAAGCCTTAAACGTGGTTTCTTGCATACTGCCATACCATATCCAATACTATATCCATACTATGAATGTACCTGCAGGCATGCCCGATGCACTTATGGTTGCAATCATCTACCTCGTTGTCAGGGCCATCGCCGGCATTGCAGCGGCATTTGCCCGACCCGCAGGCTTTGTGCTTGCCTTTGCCGCGGGGATGGTGCTGTCCTCATTCCAGGGAATGGCTGCCCTCAGGGTGCTTCCCCAGGCGAAGGCAGCCTTTGAACTGTCCGCGGGCTTGTTGCTGTTCAGCTCTGCTTTCGTCACTCTGCGCGCGTTGCCTTCCAGGCTTGTCACCTCCTGGACAAGAGCAGGCCTGCTCCGCAGTATCATGGTTCTTGCCTTGCCCGCAACTGGCTTGCTGGTACCATTAATCGGAAACATGCTCTTCCCGGAAGCCTTCGTTTCCGGAACCATCCGCCTGGGACTGGTACTGGGCATAGCCATCTGGCTTTCCCTCCAAGGCAGGCCCCTGGATCTGGTTATAGCCAGCCTGGCCTGGCTTCTGCTGGAGTCCGGTGATCCTCTGGGTGTAGATAAACTTCATGTCACAGGACTTTCCGCCAGTGCCTGGTCTATCGGGGTACTGCCATATATTCTCCTGATGGGCAGCGTGGGCCTGGTTTTTGCCCTGAACCAGGTTGGAAATGTAAAACAAGGCAGCCCTATCTGGAACCTGACCAGGGATGGTCTGATAGCCCTCTCTGCCATGCTGGCCATCAGTCTCCGGCTTCTAGGAGCCAACTGGGGTCTTGCGGCACTGGTAGCCGGCATCATTGCCGGCTTTGCAGGACGGAACAAGCAACAGAGGGCTTCTACGTCGCTTTTACAGATCCTTGCCCTGGAGGCAGGCCTGGTCTGTTCTTTTGCCATTGGCCTGGGCATGAGCCTGGCCGACTCCAGCATCCATCCTGTGGAGACTGCCGTCCTTGCTGGTGCCGCGCTGGCAATACCAGTACTCAGAGGGCTACTGTCGCCCAGGGCTGGCAGGACCAGCCACCGCATGGCAAGCCTGCTTCCAGCCAGTGCCGCACCATTTGCCATGATCCTGTATGCCGGAAAG
>MIBM01000080.1:7226-7719 GCA_001830645.1 Spirochaetes bacterium RIFOXYC1_FULL_54_7 | reverse complement strand
GTCTCACGCCGTGGGAATGCGTCGGGCATTCTGGCCTTTGCCTACACCTTGGCCGATCCTGACCAGCCGATACGCTCGGTCTGTGTTGCCGCGACGCCTGGCAGCCAGGGTCCTGATGCCGCCGAGGCGGAAGAAACCCTGGTGCGTGCCGTGGCGGCCGGTGCATCGAATGGTTATCGAATACTGCCTTCCATGGTAACCGCCGCCAGTACCTCCGATGGGCTGGCCCGAGCTGCCCTGGAACGCAGATCGGACTGCATAGTGGTAGGGTGGAACGAAAACCCGACTCCCTCCGATCCGGTTTCAAGATCCATCGTCGATGCCCTGGTCCGTTCTGCCCCGGCTACTGTGATCACGGTAAGGAAGCCAGAGATTTTCGGTCGGTCCAGACGGCTGGTCTTTGTAACAATGGCCGGATCGATGGCAGAAAGCGGTTACCGGGAGGCTGCGGCCATCGCCGTCGCAGCCTGGGGCCGCAAACCTTCAGGCCTGG
>MIBM01000080.1:6734-7167 GCA_001830645.1 Spirochaetes bacterium RIFOXYC1_FULL_54_7 | reverse complement strand
AGGCAGGTTACGGTGGTGCCGGTCTGGCGCGATCTACCCGAGGCAGTGCGCCGCGGTGGGGCTCAATTGCCCTCCTTCTTTGTAGCGGCAGCCAGACCTGACTGGCCAGGCTGGAATCCGGGTACCGAGCGTATCCCCTTGGTGCTTCAAGACTCCTATCCTGATTCAGCACTGGCTGTCTTTTACCTCAAGGCGCCGCCAGCTACCGGCGAGGGTGCTGGTGATGAAACCGGAACAAAAACCACATCCATGCATGACGAGGCAAGTAGCCTCGTCTCCGGTTCCAGCCAGGGAGAGCAGCAGGTGAGCGTCAGGTCGTCCAGAGAACGTAATGAGGCCGCGGCAGACAGCACCTGGCCGCCGATTATCCAGGTAGCCATACAATCCGGCAGGATCATGACAGCGATGAAGGAAGCAGTCTTGATAGATGCAA
>MIBM01000080.1:6378-6724 GCA_001830645.1 Spirochaetes bacterium RIFOXYC1_FULL_54_7 | reverse complement strand
TACAAAAGCCCTCTTCCCCAACGACAGGACCGCTGCAAGCCGGATGGCCAGCGATTTTTCCTCTGTCGCGCGGACAGAGCCCATAGAACTGGCCCCGGGCATACTGCTTCTGCATGCCCACGCAAAAGGCTTGGCGGTGCCGGCTCTGGCCATAGGTGTGAACACCAATGGCTGGCGGCTCGTAGCCTTGGAAGAGTCAGTAAAAATAGTCATTGTGCTGGTTTCACCGGTGGAAGCTGGGCCGGCGGCTCATCTTGAAGCCCTTACCCAGATAGCCAAGGCCATCCGCGACCACGGTTTTGCCCTGGCAATCCTTGATCCTGAGCGTGGAAAAGAATTCTTGCCG
>MIBM01000080.1:6144-6369 GCA_001830645.1 Spirochaetes bacterium RIFOXYC1_FULL_54_7 | reverse complement strand
CCAGGCATAGCTCGCCAGCGAAAGCCAGCCAAGGATACCTGGCTGAGCTGGCTTGCGGGCAGGCTTGTCGATCAGGAAAGTGGAACGTGTTGCTTTTTCAGGGATCTGCGTTCATACTGCCTACCCATGAAAGACTACGCCGAGATACTTGCCCGGCCCCACACGGCCGAGCTCATCGACAGACTCGTGGCCTATGCAAAGATAGAGACCACCAGTGACCGCCAC
>MIBM01000080.1:2416-6085 GCA_001830645.1 Spirochaetes bacterium RIFOXYC1_FULL_54_7 | reverse complement strand
ACTGAAAGACCTGGGCATCCAGGATGTCAGCATCGATGACCATGCCTACGTAATTGCCCGGATACCGGCCTCCCCCGGTCTGGGAAATGTTCCTGCCATCGGCTTCATGGGCCATCTAGATACTTCCAGCGATGTCAGCGGTGCAAACGTAAAACCCAGAGTGATCCGCAACTTCGATGGGAAGACCGTCCAGTTGTCTCCAGGCCAGTTCCTGGATCCGGCGGAATTTCCAGACCTTCAGGATTATGCCGGTGATACCCTCATAGTCACCGATGGCACTACCCTGCTTGGAGCAGACGACAAGGCCGGCATAGCCATCATCATGACGGCCATCAAGGCCATGGTGACCGATCCGGCCAGGAAGTACGGCCCCCTGTATGCCATCTTTACCCCCGACGAGGAAACAGGCAAAGGCATGGATCGTTTCCCGCTGGACAAGATGAAAGCAGTTGCCTGCTATACCCTGGACGGCAGCAAGGGTGGCGAGATAGAGTCTGAATGCTTCACCGCGTATGCGGCTACCCTGGACTTTGCCGGAAAGGCAACCCACCCCGGTTATGCCAGGGGCGTCATGGCCAATGCCGTAGCCATGGCTGGCAGCTTCGTGGCCATGCTGCCCCGTTCCGAAAGCCCGGAGGCTACCGACGGTTGGTATGGCTATTACTATGCCCATGAAATACAAGGCAATCTGGAATCCGCAAAAGTCGAAATCCTTCTCAGGGACTTCACTGATGAAGGTATGCAGCGACGCATAGGCACGATAAATACCTTTGCAGCTGCCGTAGAGGCCCAATTCCCCGGAGGCAAGGTTACCGCAGACTTCAAGAAGCAGTACCTGAACATGAAGAAAAAGCTGGACGAGAACCCAAAGGTGCTGAAGCTCCTGTATACTGCCGCCACCAATGCCGGCGCCGAGCCATATTCCAAGCCAATACGAGGTGGTACCGATGGCGCACGCCTGACCGAGATGGGCATACCCACACCGAACATTTTCGCAGGAATGCACAATTTCCATGGCCGCCACGAGTGGGCCAGCGCCTCCGAGATGGTCCTTGCGGTGGATACCCTCATCGAACTGGCAAGGCTCTGGGCAGAGGCCTGAGCCTGGCCTGCTGCTCTGAGTCTGGTGCATGAACTGCTGTATCAGGAGTATCAGCCCGATGCCATCGAATTGGGTCACTACCTGGATTGACTGGCTACAGCCTTGCTCGGGGGAGCCGAGGGTCAGCAGATTTCCGTGTCCGTACAAGGGGATAGACTGGAGATCCCCCTGGATACAGCAGTATCCAGGGGTCACATCAGCCATGAGGGAGGGACCATTGTTGCCCTGGAGTTTCCGCTACCAGAGGAGTAAAAGCCGGGGGCATCAACAGAAGCAGGGTTTGCAGTCTTCCCCGACGACGATTTCTGCGTCTGTGTGTTCCTTGATCCAGTCAGGAGTGTAGGGTTCGAAATATTCTCGTAGATAATACTTGCCGCCCAGGATCTCGAAATAGCCGACATCGGTAACTACAATGTCCACTTCCCTCACAGCCGTCAGGGGAAGGCTGCACCTGCGCTTCAATTTGGAAGCTCCGGATTTTTCAAGATGCGTGGTAGCGGCTATGACCACCCGTGAACCGGTAGTCAGATCCATGGCGCCACCCATGCCTGGAACCATCTTGCCGGGAATCTTGTAGTTGGCCAGATTGCCTTCCTGGTCCACCTCGAGAACACCAAGCACGGTATAGTCTACATGTCCACCGCGTATGATGCCAAAACTGGTTGCGGAGTCGAAATAGGCTCCACCAGGCAGTATGCTTACCGGCATGGCCCCGGCATTGGTGAGGTCCTTGTCTTCTTTTCCCGGTGCAGGCGCGGGTCCAAGACCGATCAGGCCATTCTCGGACTGCAGTATGACCGTGACGTCTTCCGGCACAAAGTTGCCAACCAGGGTCGGCAAACCAATACCTAGATTTACTACATCGCCGGTTTTGAAAATACGCGCAATCCTGCGGGCAATGTTTTCCTTGTTCTCGACATATTCGATCATGACTTGCTCCCCTCTCTGGACATGACAAGGTAATCCACGAAAATGCTCGGGGTATGCACATGGTCAGGGTCGATTTCTCCGATTTCAACCAGTTCCTCTACCTCGGCAATGACCAGTTTGCAGGCCATGGCCATCAGGGGGTTGAAATTGCGGGCTGTCTTTGAATACACGAGGTTCCCGGCCTTGTCAGCCTTGCGTGCCTTGATGAGGCCTACATCCCCGGGCAGGGCCTCTTCCAGCAACCAGACTCTGTCTGCCACCAGAAGCTTCTGTTTACCCTGCTCGACCTCGGTGCCAACACCCGTGGGAGTCAGGATGCCGCCCAGACCGCAACCGGCAGCCCTGATACGTTCGGCAAGGGTACCCTGCGGGACAAGGACCACCTCCAGTTCACCGGCATTCATCTGCCTCTGGGTTTCCGGATTGGTACCGATATGGCTTACTATCACTTTACTGAAGGCTGCGGCTTTTATCAGATCGGCTACGCCATTGCTCCGTTGCTTTTTCTCATCCAGCACCGATGTGTCATTGCAGACAAGAACAAGATTATTTATACCAGCAGTGACAAGAGCTCCAAGGACGGAGTCGGGGGAACCACAACCCAGGAAACCGCCAACCTGCACAACCTGCCCGGTTTTTACCATGGCAGCAGCCTCGGCGGCGCTGATGATTGGTTTGGTGATCACGAAAACCTCCATTGAACCTCTGCGGGTGTTTCCACAAGAGGGGAAAAACAGTACTCTTGATTGCCGAGTATATCATGAAAAGAATGGCCGTGGAAGCAATTATATAATCCTGCGGAAGCACCTATATGACACTGCCCGGATGGATGGTTGAAGATTGAGGCCACCTGAAGTATACAAGTAAGCGGAGGATCCACCATGAGCGAGCACCGGACAGTATTCCTGTACAACAACGGAAAATCCATTGAATTCACTACAAGGACTGGGCAGACCCTGCTGGATGCACTGCGGAAAGTAGACCCGACGGCCATCGATGCACCTTGCGGAGGAGCGGGGACCTGTGGCAAGTGCAGGGTACGGATAGTGTCCGGCGACGCCGGAGAGGTGGAAACAGAAGAGCGCAGACTGGTCGGCAATGCCGGACTGGCTGCTGGGGTTCGTCTGGCCTGCCATGTGCGTCCCAAGGGAAACCTCAGCTTCGAAAAAGCCGAGACTGCCGGCGCTGCCACAATCCATGAGGCCTTTTCGGTGATGTCTGGTACCATCGATCCTCTGCTGAATGAAGCGGGAACATACGGTGTGGCCGTGGATATCGGAACCACCACCGTGGCCGCCTACATCATCGACTTTGGCACGGGGAAAGTACTTACCGCCGCTTCGTGCCTGAACAGCCAGCGAGCCTGGGGAGCGGATGTGATAGCCAGGATAGACCATGCCGGCAAGGATCCTGCCAATCTGGCCTACCTGGCTGATCTTGCCAGGGCGGACCTGACTGGTCTTGCCAACCGCCTGCTGGCTTCTGTGGATGCAAACCATGACGCCCTGAGGGAAATATCGGTGGTAGGAAACACCACCATGCTGCACCTGTTTGCAGGCGTCGATCCATCCGGCATAGCGGTAGCTCCCTTTACCCCTGTTTTCACCGCCCTGCAGCGCAAGCCTGCCTTGGAATAC
>MIBM01000080.1:1365-2394 GCA_001830645.1 Spirochaetes bacterium RIFOXYC1_FULL_54_7 | reverse complement strand
CTGCGGTGGCACAGGCCACTATGCCGTCCTTGCAGTCGGGCTTGAAGAACGGGAAAAACTAAGCCTCATACTGGATCTTGGTACCAATGGCGAGATGGCCCTGGGCAACAAGGACGGCATAGTGGCCTGTGCCACCGCAGCCGGCCCGGCCTTCGAAGGGGCGGCCATCTCCTGTGGTACCGGGGGTGTGGCAGGGGCCATAGACTCCCTGCTCTGGAATGAAGGAAGGCTGGAATGGACGACCATCGGAGGTCTGAATCCTATCGGTGTCTGCGGTTCGGGCATCATAGACGCCGCAGCCTGCCTGGTACGGGGCGGCATTGCAGACGATACGGGCGCCTTTGCCGATCCCTGGAGCGATGAGGGCTATCCTCTGGCCGGCGGCAATGGCAAGTCGATCTATTTTACCCAGAGCGACATGCGCCAGATACAGCTGGCCAAAGCAGCAGTGGCTGCGGGCATCGGCTCCATGCTGGATGATATAGGCGCCGGGCTGGATGATATAGAAAGCGTATTCCTGGCGGGTGGCTTCGGCAGTTACCTGCGGCCTGCTTCGGCAGCAGCAATCGGGCTTATCCCGCCGCAACTCCTGCCCAAGGTGGAAGCGGTAGGTAATGCCGCCGGCCATGGTGCCGTGCGCATGCTGCTCTTCAGGAATGAAGGAAAGGACCTGTCCTCCCTTGCCACAGCGGTGCGCTACCTGGAATTGTCGGGTTCGGATTTCTTCAGGGACCGGTTCGTGGAGGAGCTGTTCTTCCCTGAACCGCTGGATCCGGTGGTTCCCGCCTCGTCTGCTGCATCAGTGACCGCCGACGGGCAATGACCGTGCCTGGTGGCAAGCCTCTGCCTGACAAGGAAACCCGCCGCACGGCAGGACCCCTGAGGGCCGAACGGGAACTGGTCCTGATCCGTGCGGAGGAAGTAGCCAGGCAGTACTCGTCGGCCACTGGTGTAAATTGCGTCGTCCTGTATGAGGATGGCCGGGTTCTGCATGATGGCGACATGAGCCCAAGGGCGGTGGGCCTGTGC
>MIBM01000080.1:387-1307 GCA_001830645.1 Spirochaetes bacterium RIFOXYC1_FULL_54_7 | reverse complement strand
GGCGCTTCGGTGGATCCTTTGTATACCTCTGCCCCCTCGGCTTCATGCACTGGGCCAGCCCCCTGTACCTGTCCGGCCGCAGTGTGGGTGTCCTGGTGGGGGGGCCTGTGCTGGCCATAGACCGGGACGAAGCGCTTGCCGGTATGCAGGAAGCCCGCCCTGATCTGGACAACGACCAGCTGTCCCTGGGACTGGAACTATCTGCCCGGGCTGACCCGGAGCGAGTACACTCCCTGTCCCAGCTGATGGCTAGACTCGCCGAACAGGTTTCTTCCGGCGGGCTTGAAGCATTCGAAGCCAGCCGTCGCAAGACCGAGCAGCAGTCCCGCATATCGGAAGAAATACATGACATGAAGCAGCGCCTTGAGCCAGGTGATGAGAGCTCGGCCTACCCCCTGGAGAAGGAACGGACACTGCTGGCGGCACTGCGGCGGGGAGACGAGACAGGCAGCAGGCGTATACTCAACGAACTGCTCGGCACGGTTTTCTTCTCCAGCAGTTCACGCTTCGAACTGGTGAAGTTCAGGGCCATAGAACTACTGGTACTCCTGTCCCGGGCTGTCATCGAGTTCGGCAGGGTGGATGGAGAGGTGCTGGGATCAAACTACCGCAATATCCAGCGGATACAGGAAGCTGCTGACCAGGAAGAACTGGCGGATATCCTTAACCTGGCGCTTGAGCGATTTTCCCGCCTGGCCTTCTCGTTCAGGGAGGTCAAGCATGCAGTAGCCCTGAGAAAGGCTGAAAAGTTCATCCGTGAGAACTTCATGGGCAGGCCTACCCTTCCCGAGGCTGCCGCAGCAGCCGGCCTGTCACCGGCCTATTTTTCATCGGTGTTCAAGGAGGAGCTTGGGGAGAGCTTCTCCGAGTACCTGAACAGGCTGAGGGTAGAACTGGCGGCCGAGTTGCTGGTAAGCAGC
>MIBM01000080.1:0-368 GCA_001830645.1 Spirochaetes bacterium RIFOXYC1_FULL_54_7 | reverse complement strand
GACCAGAGCTGGTTCACCAAGGTGTTCAAGCTGCACACAGGCCTGTCTCCCGGAAGGTACCGCAAGGCCGGTGGCCAGTGGAAATCAGAGCTTGACGAGATTCACGACTAGCCAGGGCGGATGCTCGGACGACTAGCCTGGGCGGATTACAGGATGTCTGGCTTGGTCGATATTGTCGATAATTACACCGTTTCACCGAAATAAAATACAATACAGATAGGCCAAACCACCCCTATCCTGTGCCTGCTACCATCTGAAACCACTGGAGGATACAATCATGGTCGATTTCAATCTTATCTCGGAAGCCCTGCAGAAGGGTCGCGCCAAAGACGTCGAGGCTATGGTAACCCAGGCCCTGGCGGAGAACG
>MIBM01000079.1 GCA_001830645.1 Spirochaetes bacterium RIFOXYC1_FULL_54_7 | reverse complement strand
TGGCTGCCTGCAGGCCGGGCCTGTCGTCGATTCTGTCGGCCATCAGGATGCTACGACAGGAGCTCCATGCCCTGTTGCCCGGTCGGCGGCCGCTGCCACATCGTGGGCGTCTATGTCCTTGGCATCCCAGGGATAGGCCACCCATTTGTCCTCTATGTCCAGACCGGCCAGGTAGAGGGCCACTTCCTTCGGCATGGCGCCGCGTTTTTCCTTGAGCTTGTTGTGCAACACTGCTACCGCTATGGTTGCCGGCCCGTGGGACATCAGCTCCCTGACGCAGTACTCCAGGGTGGCCCTGGAATCGTCGACCTCGTCCACAAGCAGGATGCGGCGGCCCTTGAGCTCGCGCTCGGCTTCCTCTATCCACTGCACCTTGCGGGGATTCTTGGTCGGCTTGTTGTCCTTGTCATAGTACGCCACGCCGACGGTGAGTATGGGTCTGTCAATGTAGGTTCGCAGCATGCGGGCAGGTATGAAACCGCCGCTGCCGATGGCCACGATCACATCTGTCTCGTAACCTGCCGCCGTCACGCGTTCCGCCAGGGAACGTACCGTGCGGTGGATATCCTGGTAGGTGAATTTGTACTTGTCCATGTCCGATAATACCGACAGTGCGCCTGGCAATGCAAGGGTAGTTCAAGCGACACTCCTCTATTCTAACCATTTGTATATATAGAAAACACTCTTGACGTTTCACTGTTTGGCGGTCAGAATGGGCAAGTCCAAAATCTTGATAAGCGCCAATCTCGGGAAGCCCAGCGGCCTCCCGGAGCACGCTTTTTATGGTTCTGGACGATATGTAGTACTACGGCGCAAGGAGACGATATGGCTGATACCAAGAAAATCCTTATCCTGGGCGGAGGCTACGGCGGCGTCTGGGCAGGAAAGATCCTAGAGAAACGCTTCCGCAAGGACCCGACTGTCCAGATTACCCTCGTGGACAAGAAACCCTATCACACCCTGATGACCGAGCTGCATGAGGTGGCTGGCTGGCGGACCGAGCCGGAATCGGTGCAGGTCAGTTTCCGCAAGATATTCGGTGCCAAGAAGATAGATGTGGTACTTGACGATATAACCGCCGTGGATTTCAAGGGCAAGGTGGCCAAGGGCAAGGCCAACAGCTACGAGTTTGACTATATCGTGGTCGGCGCTGGTGCCGAGCCCGAGTACTTCAATATTCCTGGTGTGCAGGAAAACTCCTTCTCCCTGTGGTCATTCGACGATGCCATGAAGATCAGGCACCATCTTGAAGACTCCTTTGCCAAGGCAGCCGAGGAACTGGACGAGGCCAAGCGTAAGCGCATGCTTACCTTCGTGGTGGCCGGAGCGGGCTTCACCTGCATTGAGATGATAGGCGAACTCCTGGAATACCGGGACGCCATGTGCAAGAAATACTTCATCAAGCGTTCCGACACCAGGGTCATCAACATAGAAGCCCTGCCTTCCATATTGCCGATTCTTGAGGAACCCCTTCGCGTGCGCACCGAGCAGTACCTTGAAAAGATGGGGTGCGAGGTCATGCTCAATGCGTCCATCATCGGCGCCGAGCCGGGCAAGGTCCTCTGCAAATCCGGTCTGGTAATCGAGACTGACACCTTTATCTGGACCTGCGGTGTAAAGGGTAGTTCCTTTGCTGCTGGTCTTGATCTGGCCAAGGGTGAACGCGGCCGCGGCAGGCTGCAGGTTGACGCGGAGATGAAGAGCCCTGACTACCCCTACGCTTACGTGGTGGGTGACAACGCCTTCTTCCTTGAGAACGGCAAGCCGGTACCCCAGATCGTCGAAGGTGCCCACCAGACTGCCGAAGTGGCTGCCAAGAACATCATTGCCGACATCACCGGGGATGCCCACCGGCACCAGTTCAAGTCCAATTTCCATGGCTTCATGGTATCTGTAGGTGGACGTTTTGCCGTGGCCAATGCCGGCGGCATGCAGACCAAGGGCTTCTTCGCCATGGTCATGAAGCACATGATCAACCTGTACTACCTGTTCAACATTGCCGGCGTGAACCAGATGTGGGAATACGGCAAGCACGAGTTCCTGGACATGCGTGACAATCGCTCCATCGTTGGCGGCTTCCTCACCTGGAAGGTCCGCTCCTACTGGCCCCTCCTGCTGCGTATGTGGCTGGGACTCATGTGGTTCATGGAAGGCCTGAACAAGGTAGGCGAAGGCTGGCTCAAGTGGAGCGCGGGTTCCAAGAGTAGCTGGATGTTCAGCAGCGACGTTAACCA
>MIBM01000078.1:7969-12890 GCA_001830645.1 Spirochaetes bacterium RIFOXYC1_FULL_54_7 | reverse complement strand
GTCTGCGGAATCAGCCGTCGGGAATTGCGGGATGGCCGTGCCAGGGGGGTTCAGCAGGCGGATGTCTGGACCGGCAGCGGCCTCGAGTTTTCGGTTAACCTGAGCCGGGGTATGGGTATGGGTTCCTTCCGGTACAAGGGTATGCCCTTTGGCTGGATTTCATCCACCGGTGATGTGGCTCCCTGGTACTACGAGCCTGCCGGGGGAGGTCTGGACCGTAGTTATTCAGGCGGGCTTATGCATATGGCAGGCCTGCGGCAGGTCGGGGCTTCCTGTGTCGATGAGGGCGAGGAACTGGGTCTGCATGGCAGGGTCTGCAATATACCCGCTGAAAGTGTTCATACCGGAGGAGAATGGGATGGGGATGAGTACAGGGTATTTGTCCAGGGGATCCTTCGGGAGACCAGTGCTCTGGGAGAAAACCTTGTCATGACCCGCCGTATTTCCGCCAGGCTTGGTGGGAAGGATGTAGAAATCCGGGACACAGTGCAGAATGAGGGTACAGCCGAAACACCTTTCATGATTCTGTACCACACGAACTTCGGCTTTCCACTTATTGATGAAGGAAGCAGGTTGATCATTCCCGTCCAGGAAGTGCGGGATGGCTTCAGTGGTGAAAAGGTGGATATAGACCGCTACAGCCTCTACGGTGCCCCTAAGGATGATGCTGGGCAGCAGATCTTTTTTCACCGAACCAGGGAGAAAGGTGGCTGGAGCGGCTTTATCATGGCAAACAGACGGCTCGGCATGGCCGTCCGTGTGGATTACCTGAAGAAAAACCTCCCGGAATTGGTCAACTGGGTAAACCTTCACACCGGACACTACGTGGTGGAGGTGGGACCGTCGAACTGCAAGTGCTTCGGCCGGGCGGCGGAGCGGAAGGCTGGAACCCTGCAGTTTCTCAAGCCGGGTGAGAAAATGGAATTTGAAGTGAGGTTTACCGTCCTGGAGGGGGCTGCCGAATTGAGCGCAAACGAAACAGCTTTGATGGAATGAGGAGAACTATGGATACTGCGCAGATTGAATATCTGGAAGAGACAGCCAGGAAGATCCGCGGGCTTACGCTCAGGGCCATCGGAAGCGTTGGGAGCGGCCATGTGGGTGGCTGTATGTCCATTGTGGAGCTTGTCACGGTTCTGTACTTTGCAGCCATGAACATTGACCCATCAAGACCTGGCATGCCGGGAAGGGACCGGCTGGTCCTGTCCAAGGGGCACGCTGGTCCGACGGTATATTCTGCTCTGGCTCTGAAGGGTTATTTCCCCCTTTCCGAACTGGAAACCCTCAACAAACCCATGACACGGCTTCCGAGCCACTGTGACATGAACAAGACACCCGGGATAGACATGACGGCTGGTTCCTTGGGGCAGGGTCTCTCCTGTGCTGTGGGGATGGCCCTGGCAGCCCGGATGAATGGTGGTGCTGAATATATTTACGCCATCATCGGAGACGGTGAGAGCCAGGAAGGCCAGATATGGGAAGCAGGCATGGCCGCCGCTCATTACAGGCTTGATAACCTGATTGTATTCATGGATTACAACAAGCTCCAGATCGACGGTACGGTGGACGAGGTGATGACCCTCATGGACCCGGTGGAGAAATGGAAAGCCTTCGGCTTTCACGTACTTGAGGTCGACGGCCATGACTTGTCATCCATCGTCAGGACAATCCAGTTGGCCAGAAACCGCAAGGGAAAACCGGTCATGATAATCCTGCACACGATCAAGGGTCGGGGGATATCCTTCGCCGAGAAGGCAGGTGTGGACAGCCACAGCATGAAGGTCAGCCCCGAGCAGGTGGAGACAGCCATGAAAGAACTGGGATGGGATACGTTATGGAATCAGTGAAGGAGATGAGACAGGTTCTGGGGGACTGCATTGTCGATGCCATGAAAAAGGATAGCCGGGTTGTCCTCATCGATGCTGATCTCGGGAAACCCAATGGGACCTTTTCTGCCAGAGCGGTTTTCCCCGGGCGGTGTTTCGATGTCGGTGTGGCGGAACAAAACATGGCCGCTGTGGCGGCCGGCATGGCAGCCTACGGCCAGGTACCGATCATCAATACTTTTGCTTCCTTCGCCACCCGGAGGATCTGCGACCAGGTAGCGGTTTCCATCTGCTATGCAGGCAGGAATGTCAAGATCATAGGGACCGATCCTGGTATTGCGGCGGAATTGAACGGGGGAACCCATATGGCTGTCGAGGATATTGGAGTCATGCGGAGTATACCGAATATCCTGATCTTCGAACCCTGTGACACGGTTGAACTGGGAAAGGGATTCGCCGCCGCCATGGAATACGATGGTCCGGTGTATATGCGCATGTACCGTAAGAAAGTGGAGGAACTTCATGACGAGTCCTATGTCTTCGGACTGCTCAAAGCCGATGTGCTGAAAGAAGGCAAGGATGTAACCCTTGTCTGTTCGGGGATCATGGTTGCGGAAGCGGTCAGGGCAGGCCTGATGCTGGAGGAAGCTGGCGTAGAAGCGGAGATCATCAATATCCATACGGTTAAACCGGTGGATGAAGCTGCCTTGGCGACATCCGCCCGCAAGACTGGAGCCATGGTCACCTGCGAGAACCACAATGTGCTTGGCGGACTGCGGGCTGCTGTGGCCGAGGTCGTAACACGGCGATGCCCCGTTCCGGTGATTCCGGTGGGTATACAGAATGTCAATGGTGAGGTGGGAGTGCTGCCATACCTTCTGAAACGTTTTCAATTGACGGCCAGCGATATCATGCAGGCAGCCATGGTAGCCATGGAGATGAAGAATGACCGAGCTTGTCACTGTAAGAATTGAATACACCGGGCATCTGTCCGCTGTAGCCGATAGAAAACATGAGTTCATCGATATCAAGAATGAGATGAGCAGTGTGGCACATCAAGTCGCCGAATACCTGAAAAATGCTTACTCCATGGATGGACCGGTGATGCTGATGGTAAAGGGGAAGAACCTGATCAGCTATACGAAGGAACATGAAGGTGAGTCCATCGAGGAAGGCACCTGTTATACAGTCATACCGGTTGTTTCCGGTGGCTGAAAGAAATATCAAGAGAGGTAGACGGAATGTACGGATATAACGGCAAGATTTTGCATGTAAACTTGACGGAAAAAACCTTCAGGGTGGAAATGCCGGATGAAAAGTTTTACAGGAAATACTTGGGCGGCAGCGGGATAGGAGCCTACTACCTGATGAAGGAAACCGTCGCGGGAACAGATCCCCTGGGGCCGGATAATGTCATGGTATTTGCCGTGGGACCGATAACGGGTGCTGCGGTGAGCGGATCCTCCAGGCACTCGGTCACTACCAAGGCACCCCTGACCGGGGCTCTTGGTTGCAGTGAGGCCGGGGGGTACTGGGCCAATGAGTTCAAGTGTGCCGGTTTCGATGCTGTTGTCATCCGTGGGGCTTCACCGAAGCCGGTGTATCTATGGATCCACGACGGTCAGTATGAACTGCGGAATGCCTCCGCCGTCTGGGGGAAAATAACCGGGGAAGCCCAACGGATCATCCGGGAAGAGTTGGGTGAACCAAAGGCCCGGATAGCCTTGATAGGTCCCTCCGGCGAGAATCTCTGTCGATTCGCGTGTATCGTCAATGAGCTTGCTCATTATAATGGGCGCGGTGGAGTCGGGGCGGTAATGGGCTCCAAAAACCTGAAAGGCATTGCCGTTCGAGGGATGGGAAAACCGAAGTTCGCTGATGATGAGACCTTGAAGACCGTGGCGAAGACCATGGCCCAACGGGTGGCCGACGAGACGACCTGGGCCCATGCTTTTAAAAAGATCGGTACCCATAACTGCGTGGAAGCCAATATCGCCATGGGAGGCCTTCCGACCAGGAACTGGACCGCTGGAAACCTGGAAGGGGAGAAAGAGCTTACCTCATCTGCCTGGAACGATGATTTCATCAAACCTGGAACCTGCTGGGGTTGTGTCCAGAGCTGTAAACGGGCTATTGATCCTGAACGGACTAAAGAGATAGATCCCGAGTATGGCGGACCGGAGTATGAGACCGTAGGGATGTGCGGTTCCAACCTCGGAATTACCAACCGCCTTGCCATCGCAAAGATCAACCTCGCGGCTGCCAGGTATGGAATGGATACCATCTCCCTTGGTGGGGTACTGGGATTTGCCATGGAATGTTTTGAGCGGGGGATCATCACAACTGAAGATACCGGTGGCATAGATCTGCGATTCGGTAATTGTGAGGCGGCCATAACCATGGCGGAAATGATTGGACGCAGGGAGGGTATCGGAGATCTTCTGGCTGAAGGAACCGGGGCAGCAGCCCGGGCATGGAAGGCCGAAGAGTATGCTGTTCTGGTCAAGAACAAGGAATTTCCCGCCCACATGCCCCAGAGCAAGGCATCTTTGGGGTTGGCCTACGCTCTGGTGGCCAATATCTCGGATCATGTAAGCTCTGAGCACGATGGTTCCATTGCCGCCGAGCCCATCGGTCCAGGCATGGCCATGTTTGACTTTCATGAAGCCCAGGACCCAACGGAGGTGAACAACGAAAAAGCCCGTTTTACCTGGGTCACCCAAGTAGCCTACAGCATGATGGATGCCCTGTCACTCTGTCTATTCACCTTTGGCATATGGCCTGTATGCAACTACAACGACCTGACAAAAGTAGTCAATGCCGCTACCGGGTGGAACACCAACATGTATGAATTGATGCGGGCTGCAGAACGGCGAATTCACCTTTTCAGGGCTTATGATGCCCGGGAAGGTTTTACCTCCGCCGACGATGTGCTTCCCAAGCGCATCTTTGAACCACTGAAGGGGGGAGTGCTGGATGGGTTTACCTATGACCGGAACGCCTTTGACCGGGGAAAGGCTTTCTATTATGCCTTGGCTGGCTGGGATGCCGGGACGGGAAACCCCACGGAGGCCAAGCTGGAGGAGTTTGGGCTG
>MIBM01000078.1:3304-7903 GCA_001830645.1 Spirochaetes bacterium RIFOXYC1_FULL_54_7 | reverse complement strand
TTCTGATATGATGAGCCAGATAGCTCAAACAAGAGGTTTCAAGCCGGAAGAATCCCGGTGTTGCCGGAAAAAAAGGATGATATGGGCAATTTGATCAAAACATTGGTGGTGGATCTCGGTGCAACAACGGTCAGGATGGATCAGCTTGATTCCGACGGGATGTTCGGATTGGGCGGTAAGGCCCTTGGTGTACGCCTGTTCGAGACCTACCTTGATCCCAAGGCTGATCCCCTGTCCCCGGCCAACATGGTTGCCATTGCGCCAAGCCCGCTCGCGGCTTACGCCTTTCCTGGTTCCAACCGGCTTGCAGCCTTCTCGAAGAGTCCTCTGACTGGCATCTGGCTTGAAGCTTATGTGGGCGGTTCGATATCCCGTACGCTCAGGGAAACAGGCTGGGGTGCGGTTGTGGTAACCGGTGCAGCAAGGAAACCTGTCCGACTGCATATCACTGCGGAAGGTGCGGAGCTTCTGGCTGCAGATGAGCTTTGGGGGCTGGACAGCTTCGAGACCGAACGTTTGCTCCTGGGTAAACTTGATAAGCGTTCAGGAGTGCTTTCCATCGGCCCGGCGGGAGAGAACCAGGTCAGGACAGCCTCGGTGATGCACGAGGAAGCCCATGCCTTTGGCCGCGGCGGCTTGGGAGCTGTCTTCGGTAGCAAAATGCTGAAGGCCATCACTGTCAGTTCGGCAGGTCCTGTAAAGTCAGGCGCCTCGGAAGCCTTTGCGGCAGTCCGGCTTGAGGTCTCGAAGTTGGCTGCTTCATCACCTACGGGAGAAAAATACCGTACCTATGGAACACCCATGATGGTGGCCATAATGGATGATGCGAAGGCCTTTCCGTCCGGGTTTTTTGAAAGTGGCTGTACCCCGAACAGGGCTACCCTTGAGGCTGAAGGCTGGGGGAAATGGGCAGTGGTGGAGAATGACACCTGCGCTCCTTGCCCCATGGGTTGCAGGAAGAAGCTGACCCTTACTACGGGCCTGGACTCAGGCCTGAAACTCCATGGACCTGAGTACGAAACGCTATATTCCTTTGGTGGATCCTGCATGGTCAGGCACGCACGGGATATAGCCCGCCTCAACGAGCGCTGCAACCGCTTGGGCATGGACTCCATAAGCACCGGGAACCTGGTTGCCTTGGCAATGAAAGCCAAAGAAGAGGGCAAGCTTGCCAGGGCTGGTTACTCTACCAGTGATATCGGGGCCGTACCCGATCCGGGAGAGGTGCCTGCCATCGCGGCCATGCTGGAAGCCATCGCAAGGAGATCGACGCGGCTGGGTAAACTGCTCTCTGAGGGCATGGATGCAGCCGCGTCGGAGTTGGGTATGTCCGATGCCGTCATCACCTCCAAGGGTCTGGATCCGGCCGGGTATGAGCCGCGGCGGATGAAAGGCATGGCCCTCAGTTATGCCTTGTCCCCGCGTGGTGCTTGCCATCTCCGTTCTACTTTCTACAAAGCGGAACTGACCGGAGCACTGAATGGCCTGGATACCGAGGCGATTGTCTCTACTTATATTGACTGGGAAGACCGTCTGCTACTGGCTGACAGCCTCATCCTGTGCCGTTTCTACCGCGATTTCATGAGCTGGGAACGCCTTTCAGCCTGTGTCAGCCAGCTTGCAGGCTTTTCAGTAGGGCGGGAGCAATTGCAGGAACTGTCCAAGGATATCCTGACACGCATCCGCAGGCTCAACTTTACCATGGGTCTCTCTTCAGCGGACGATACCCTGGCACCGCGGTTTTTCAAGGAAGCCACCGATTCGGCCCCTGCCCTGGATAGAAGCGAACTTGAGGAACAGATAAGCACCTACTGGGTACGGCGGGGATGGGGTGTTGAAGGCGTGCCACCTATGTAGGTGGCACGGACCTAACCGGATTTCCCGAACCTGAAATACCCGAACCAAGGAGTCTGTCGGACCAGGTATCAGTCCGACAAGCACCTAGTTCCCTTCTTTGAGTATTTCCACCCTGATGCAGTTCGGATCGTCAGTCGCATCCTTTGGCGGGATGGTGATGGTAAGTACTCCGTTGCGCATAACTGCCTTGGCCAGATTCTGGGCATAGTCGTCGGCAGGAACTGTGTATTCCAGGCGTTCGTGGTTCTTCAGGCTGAATCCCTGGTGGGTAACTCTGCGCTTGCCCTCTTCGGCAGGACCTTCGGGAAGCCTGGCCGTGATGAACATGGTATCACCCCTGAAGCGGATGTCGATACCGGCCTGGTCAAAGCCAGGAAGAAGGAACTCGAAGACGATGGAACCATCATCCTTCCTGAAACTGTTCATCAGAGGTGCTTTGGCGGCCGTGGGATTGTCGCTTGGTGATTGGTTTTCGTGCCCGAATGCATGGGAGAAGCCGGAATCGAATTGTGAACCAAAGCTGCGGAGTTTCTCTGCCAGTGCGGGGTCTTCCATAGCATCCTTGATGCAGTGTTTGAACCGATCAGCCATCTTTGAGAGTTCTTCAAAACCTTCGGATTGATTGAAATCGATGTGCATACAATACTCCTGGCGCATTGGGATTGCGCCTACCGTCCATAAGGGACCGGTACCAGAAATGACCCCCCATACGGAGCGGTCGGGATACTAGTCAACCGACATGGTCGCGATGACTTCAGCCAATAATATACTGCCGGCAGGCTACGCAGGCAACAGGCTTGATACGGATTTCGGTTCTGGCCATCTGGAAACCGAGGTGGAATACCTTGGCCTCCAGATAGCTGGCTACTGTCAACCATGGCTGATAAGCGGGTCTCCTTCAGGCCATTCCGAGATGGCCAGGACCAATTGAGGTTTGCTGGTTTTTGCTTTCTTGACCGTATAGACAAACGGCGGAGTTATAGAGTCTTTTGGTGCCGCGAGGTCGATTGTTGTGCTGATCGGCCCGCCATTTCCGTCCACGCTGCTCAGGTAGATTTTCTTGATGACGGTTTCTGACAATTCTGTGTACTTGATGGTAAGGTAAAGCCTTCTGTCATCATCCAGTTTGGATGCAGTGCCGAATTTGGTCAATTCGACTGCTCCTGTCGGGAATGGATTCTTGCTCCCCGACGTACTGAATAGTTGAATTCCTATCAGAGGTGTGGATTTGGGAGGTTTTGGGGTTCCTTTGACAAAGGGTTTGAAGATGACGGCAAGGTCTTTCTGCAAGTTGTTGAAACCAACTGAAATGGTCCCTTCCACACTCTCGCTTTTGAAGTCATAACTCCACAATTTGCCTTGCGGTTCTTTGGGCAGTTTGTCTGTTGTTCCCATGTTGATTCTCCTTTTGTATCCTGTACTTTACATGAACGGAGTCAACGACCCCGCTGTTCTCGACTACTGGGTGGTTCCAGCTACAGCAGTTTCTGCGCGGTCCGGAAACCTGCCTTCGCTTGTTCCAGATCTTCCTTGTCTGAATACTCCATGAAACGTTCAAGCATGGGGATGGAGCGTTCGAAGCTCTGAAGAGCCCTGCCAGCATTGCCTGTGGCCAGACAGGCATCTCCAAGTACCCGAAGGCTTACTGCCAGCTCGACACAAGCTCCGAGTGGGGATGCATAGGTCACGGCTCTCTCGGCATGATGGAGGGCAGCGGCAGGATCCCCGGTTTTTCGCATCGAATCGCTCTGGCCGGTACAGGCCAGGACGAGCATCCGGGGATTGCCTGTCTTTTTTGCTATTGTCTCCAGCTCGAGGTAGCAGTCATTGGCTTTGTCATGTTCATCAAGACAGGCATGGCAATAACCGGAATTGTTGAACGAGACAGCAAGGTCATCCAGATCACCCAATTTCCTGTCCAGCAGGATGGTTTCTTCCATCAAAGAACAGTACATGTCCAGATTTCCCAGGCTGAAATGGATGTTTGCAAGATTGCCCAGTGCGTGGGCAAGCTGCCTGTAATTGCCAAATCCGGCGAAGGTGGTTCTGCTTTCTTCGAAATGGTGCAGGGCGGATTCAAAATGCCCCTTGTGGGCATCCAGCATGCCGAGGCCCAGGTGGGCAGATGCCGTGATGCTTCTTGTGGCTTCAGGTATAGTGCTTGCCATTTGTTCAAAGGCCAGCCTTGCCCTGTCGATTTCTCCTTGTCTGAACAGGGTCATGCCGTATTCATATAAGGCTATCCCCCAGCCATCATCGTCACCAAGGGTCATGTAAACCTGGATGGCATTTCCGAGCATTTTTTCGGCGACCGAAAAATCTCCTGTGGCTCTGGCTATGCTGCCTGCGCAGAGCTGGGTGGAAGCCTTGGGAGCTGTATCCGGGCAATCATGCTCCAAGGCACGCTTGCAGAATTCCCTGCCCTCTGCCAGATGGCCACGGACAATCCAGAAAAGCCGCAATGCTCCGCACAGACGGAGTTGGCCATCGAGGTTTCCTTGCCTGCCGAAGTGCTCGAAGGCTGCAACAAGATTATCATGTTCGTCTTCAAGGGTTGTCATGGCAGCATGCTGATCTGGACCACTTGTCCGGCTGGCGGCATCTACAGCGATGGTGAGGTAATATTCTGCATGGGTACTCGTCGCAGAATGCAGTTTTCCGGATGCCGTCAAGAGTTCGTGGGCAAACTCTCTGATTGGTTCCGACAGGCGATATCGATTCGTGCCATCCGGACGTTCAAGC
>MIBM01000078.1:0-3298 GCA_001830645.1 Spirochaetes bacterium RIFOXYC1_FULL_54_7 | reverse complement strand
ACATGACTTTTGGCCACAAGGGATGACAGCTGGTCAAAAGTAAAATCTTCGGTCCGGGCGTCCGGACAGATCTGTTCCAGTGCCTCAGCGGTAAAACCACCAGAGAATACCGAAAGGTGGCAGAACAGATTCTGCTCGTCCGCAGGTAGTAGCTTGTAACTCCACTCTATGGTTGCTCGGAGTGTACGCTGGCGGAAGGGCAGGTCCGTAGCCCCCCGGGTCAGGAGCCCCAGGATGTTGCCAAGCCGTTGGAGTATGGCCTGGGGTGAAAGCAGATCAATCCGCGCTGCAGCCAGTTCGATTGCCAGAGGCAGCCCTTCCAGGCGGGAGCATATTTCAGCAATCGCAGGGGCGTTCTCGTTGGTTGCCTTGAAGTCGGCATTTACCGCGGTGGCGCGCTCTAGAAACAGGGTGACCGCATCGTACTGGCACAGGCCGGGCAGAGCGGTAGCGGCACCTGTGGCGGGGACATTCAAGGTAGATACCCGGAATACCCGCTCGGCGCGGATCCTCAAGGCCTCACGGCTGGTGACGATGATTTTTGCCTGTGGACAGGCTGTCTGCAGCTTGTCTATCAGGGATGTGGCGGCCATGAGTTGCTCTAGATTGTCAAGAATGAGCAGCATCTGCCTGTCATGCAAGGCATCCCATAGCTGCTCCCTGAAGGTACGCATCCCGGATTCACGAAGGCCTATGGTGCGGGCGATTGCGGGATACAGGTATTCAGGCTGGTCTACCGCCGAGAGGTCGATGAAGTAGACACCATCCGGAAATAAATCTGTAGCTTCCGCTGCAAGCTGCATGCTGAGGCGTGTCTTGCCGGTGCCTCCAGGACCGGTGAGCGTAATCACCCTGGCTTCAGGGTCCAGAAGCAAGGCGCGTAGAGCCAACATTTCCTTTTCCCTGCCGATGAAGGGGTTGGGCTGGATGGGCAGGTTGTTGGGATGATGATCCAGGGACTTGAGGGGAGGGAATTCGGCAGGGGAGTCCTTCTTGTCCAGCTGGAAAACACTTTCCGGACGATTGAGATCCTTGAGCCGATGGGCTCCAAGGTCCCGCAGGGTCACCGTTTCCGGAAGGATATCCCGCAGCAACTCGGAAGTGACCAGGGAGACAAGGGTCTGAGCACCATAGCCGATGGAAAGCAGCCGGGCAATGCGGTTCAGTGGCCTGCCGAAATAATCACCGTCCCTCTCCTGGCAGGCCCCTGTATGGATGGCCATCCGTACGCGGATTCCCCCGGGGACAGCCCATGTTTCATCTGCAAGGGCACGTTGGCAATCCAGTGCTGCAAGCATGGCATCCCCGGCAGTCTGGAAGGCCGCACAGAAGGCATCGCCGACTGTTTTGAAAACATAGCCACCGTTGGCTTCTATATGAAGCCGCATAAGTTCGTCATGCCGTGCAAGTGCCGCCTGCATCAGCGTTCGGTCAAGCTCCCAGAGCCGGGTGCTACCCTCTATGTCGGTAAACAGAAATGTGATCGTCCCGCTTGGTGGTATGATCAAACCTATCCTCCAGCTTGCAACCGGACAACGGCCTATTCAGCTGTGAAGATTAATATATCAAAACAGAAACCGCAAGTTTTTTATCAATGATGGTTGCTACCATTTTCTGCAAGTGGTTATCCGTCTATGGTATTCCAGTTAATGACATGGCCGATGCGGGAGGCCACCGATTGCAGTGAATCATCTGTATGGTGACGCATTCCGGCTGTTTCCTTGTCTATTGCCGCTCCGGTTTTACTGAAGTACCGGGCAGTATGATGGGCTGCCTCGAGTACTTCGTCATTGCCACCAGTGGAGTCCTGTACATGGACTATTCCATTGCAGGCACAGATGTACGAGGATGAATCGTCTACCCAGACGCAGAATGAGGTTCCGCGCACACCTGCTACTGCCGTTGCTGTCTGTACGGTGAAGGCATCGGTATCGGTGATCTGGGTCAGCTTTTTGAGCACCGAACTAAGGCCACCACGGTCAACCCGGACGCTGGCTACCTGGTTGGCAAAGTCGAAGTCTGCCAAGGCGTTCTGCCCGACCGACAAGGCATTTCCGGAATTGAAAACAATATCGCAGCGGGCGCCCTTGCCTGTCTGGATTACAAAGTTTGTACCCAGTCTGTCCCCTAGCTCTGGTTCCTGACCATTGATCAGTACTTCGCCTTCAATGAATACCACCTCGATGCGAGCCTGGAGTGGAACCGGAGTCTGACCTGGGACCGGAGCTGTGCCGGCTGGATTTTCTGACTCTCCCTCGCTTTTTCCCGCGGAGACAAGCAAGACCATGAGGGTAAGTGTTATCAAGATCGTGGTGACCTTATTGATTACTTTCATAGTAATAAATATCGGGGCAAGCGGAGACATAGTCAATAGGCTGAATGGATTATTCTGCCACAGAGCGGGTGTAGTACACCTCTAAGAACGGGCAGGCTTTGTCCTTGGCAGCGTCATTCGGGAATTGGCAAGAAATTCGACCGTTGGCTGGACGTCGGGCTATGAGAGCTGATGCTGGAGGAATAAGCCTTTCGCATGGGGCTCCATCAGTGCGGGACTGGGTGCCGGGCTTTTTGATTTCGCCGTCATTCGGCCTATAATTAGTTACAGGAACGGAATGGGGAGGTTGCCATGCTACGCATCTTCTTTTCCATCGTATTCTTGTTCTTCCTGACCTTCAAGCCAGCAGTCGCACAAGACCGAGGTCTGGAAGTCGCCGTCAGGTCGCTTGCCGGAGCTGACATCGAGACCGGTCGCCAGTATGCCCTTTTCATCGCGGTCGATACCGGGAATGGACTCCTCTCCGGAATGCGGCTGGAGACGCTAAAGCCATAAGTGAGGTACTGGAGCGGCGCTACTGCATCGACGAGGTCATTGAACTGTACGACGAGCAGGCCACCGCCGTCGGGATCCGCGGCATGTTCGAAAAGCTGGCCGAGCGGATAGGTCCCCTCGATTCCCTTTTCGTCTACTATGCAGGCCATGGCTACCTGGATTCGTCCGAAACCGGCTTCTGGATACCCGTGGACGGAGGACTCGATCGCCTGGCGCAGGACCGCTGGCTCGCCAACCAGCAGATCCGCAATTACCTGACAAGGATAAAAGCCCGGGCCGTCTTGCTCGTGGCCGACGCCTGCTTCTCCGGTGATTTCCTGAAAGTGTCCCGTGGGGCGGTACCGGATTTGAATGTCGAATACTTCAGGAAATCACTGCGCTATCAAGCCCGGCAGGTTCTCAGTTCCGGTGCATCGGAATCCGTTCCTGATGAGAGCGAGTTCGCTCGGCAGTTCCGGAAACTTCTGG
>MIBM01000077.1 GCA_001830645.1 Spirochaetes bacterium RIFOXYC1_FULL_54_7 | reverse complement strand
CCATCTGGGGCACTCTTCACCGAAACTAACGAGCTTCATTTGGTGAGTGGCTTCTACGTGGAGTCCCTGTTCCGTCTGGGGGCAGACTCCCTGAGCCTAGTGGTCACAAACAGCACCAGCACGGTCACCTATGCGGGGCCTTACGACCCAGGGGGCACTCCAGATTACACAATCGTTGAGGGGGACGCCACGAACCCTGTGGGGATTCGACGGACCCAAACCAGCACCATCCCTGACGGGGGGACTGTACTGATTACCTACCAGTACGCCGAGAATTTCGTGGTCTCTTATCAGACCAACTTGGTGACATCCGCTTTGCAGCAAGCTTTGGATGATGGGAGTCATGCAACGGCCCTGGTGTTGGCCAAGGAATCCGTACAGGTGCCCGTTGACATCACGGCATCTGTGGTATTGAAGAAGGGCACTGGCACCCAACAGGGAGACATCCGGAACCTCGCTGACCAGTCCATCCGTAACAACCTTCAGTACCTTGTGTCCGGGTCGGTCCAAGCTCTTCGCAGGTCGGATGTCATCACGGCTATCGACCGGAGCGACTATGTATCCTATGTAGTGGTTCCTTTGACCAAGATGGCCCGTGCGGTCAATAGTCAGGTGGTCCGGGATGACCTGGATACCTTGGCTCTGGGGGACGCCTTCAGGGTTGATTCCTGGTCTAATTCACAGTATGCTACATGGCTCATCATTCAACAGCTCACAGCCCCTACTGACAACGGGGGGGGACCAACAAATGAGTTCCGTGGGGTGTACCAGGATGACGTGGCGTTGGACCTTCAAACGAGTGCCCCACAGAATCTAGCTCAGGGTAATGGGAGGGCATACATCATAGGAAGTGGGGGGCTCCTGGTTCCGGGGTACAGCCAGGATCTAGTCAAAAATCATGTGCTGGTTTCATTGCCAATTGGGGATGCCCCATCCAACCACAAGTACTGGACCACGTACATGGTGCGGTACAGTGAGGGGGAACAGGATATCGCAGTGAATCAGATGGAATATCTGGTTTTGGGCAGTGTCCGATTCACATACACGGAAGATCGCTAGGCCATGACCCTACCCAAATCCCCAAACACCTCAGGGCTAACCAGCCGCCTCCCTGCCTCCGTCTATGGCCCGAGTGCACAGAACCCAGCCCCATTTGGGGTAACTGGGCAGGTTGATGCTGACCGTGTACGTGCGCTTGCGGACCAAATCGTTACGGTGTTTCTCAACTCGCTGCCCTCGAACTATGTGGCCCAATCAAAGGGCCCTTACTATGTCCAACAATTCCAATCGGCGGCTGAGGAGTTGGCCAAGATCCAGGTTCTACTGACAGATGCATACGAGGACACGGACTTTGATTTCACCCGCAGCGAGGTCCTATTCCAGTTCCTCGCAACCCTGGTATTTCCAGATGCAAGCGTCACTGGAATCCCTGAGATAGGCGGGGATATTACCTACCGGGAGTTCCTCAAGAGGATGGTTGCCCTGCTCCTACAAGGCAGCAAAGTATCCACCCTTGTTTCTGGTGTGGAAGCCTTGACCGATGCCAATGTTTCCATCATTGAGAAGGGGAAGTTTGTAGGGGTCCCAGGAGTAGCCTGGACCCTTGCAGACCAGTTCACTTTCGAGGTAGACATATCGAAGTATCGGAAAACCGCGTCCACCTCAGCTATTGCGGTGGCCTTGCATTATCACACGGTGACCGTCAACGTATCTGGTACAGGTACCACGGTTGATGCCGTGTATGATGCGGGTACTGGCCCCTCTCACACCCATCCAATATCCGGGTTCCTGGTGGAGTCGGCTAATGGGGTGGGACAGGATCCACACGTTCATGATCTTTTGTCTGATTTTGCGGACCTACCACTGGTCCTGCAAAGTAATGTGGCTCTAATCCTACAGGCACTAGACCCCGCCCATACCTTGTATGAGTACCGTAACCTGTTCCGGGAGACCCTTGACCAAGCCTTCACTGATACATTGGGGAGGGTGGACCTCAGTGATTATCGGTATGAGGACGTCCGTAGGGACTGTACAGGTACGAAGGAGCTTTCGGGATCTGGTGGGATTGTGCTGGCTGACCGGTACATGTTCAATGACCCCACATTGAGTTTCCGGTCAGTTCGAGTTGGGGCCACCCTTCTGGTACCTGTGGTGCCCGCCCCAGCTCCTAGCACCCATCTTCCTCGGGAGCATCGATATGAGGTAAAAGCGGTTCTCACATTTCCCTATGGGGATGATGTGGTGGCCAGGGCTTACACAACGTCTCCCACTGGGTTGTCAGGGAACGCCACTGTGGAGGAGGGGGCTTTTGTCGATGCCCTACAGGATTTCTCACTGGCTGTGCCGGGAGAGGTTCTGACGTTTGCTACAGGACCCAATGCTGGTTCGTACCTCCTAGAAACGGTGCTGGGCTTGGATGGGGGTCCAGTTGGGGATGCTCTAGGTCCCTCAACATCCGTTCGTCCCGCACCCTCCATTCTTCGGGTGGCCCCAAGGTTTACAAGTGCCGGGGGTGGTGTGGCTTATACGGTGGAGGTAGACCGCCTTGGTATCCGTCGACCAATTGTGGTTACCAATGAGGATGCGGAGTCCCAGTTCTACTCCCCGGGAGGCCCCTTCAGTACACTCCAGGTGGCCAGGGGACCGTTGGTGAAGGGGTGGGGGGATGGCACTCCTGCCTCCAAATACGATGTGACCGTGCTCTATGATGCGGCCCCCGTAACCGTTAGTGCAATCAACCCCTTCACGGGTCTGATCACCCTAGCTGCCCCAATTGCTGGATTTGCTCCTGGGGCACATACCGTAACCGTGAGCTACAGCTGGTTCCCAGCCCCGGTTCAGGGACTTCGGCTTAACACGATGGGATTGACCCTCAACAAGTGGGACCTGAAAGGCGGACGCCACACCACGTCTTCGGGTGTTGGTCTTCCTGGAGGGGGTGCGGATACTACCCGTTTCCCGATGGCTGTTGCACTGGGGCGGTATCCAAGAAGGAATCCCGCCCTACAGGTTGCCCATCGTTACCTAGCCTTCGAGAAGGGCTATACGGCTGCCCTGAACAGCCCCACAACGTTGCTGCTGAACCAATCTCCGGGCAGGGTGAATGTCCCCTATGCGGTGGCCGATGTAGGGCCCCAAAGTTTCAGTTTTGATGGGGGGATGAATGACCCAAGTAGCCCATGGGTTTCAGTTGGCAATCCTCAGGGATCCGCCCCCAACGGCATCTTCACCCTTACGGACAATGACCCCTCCTCTGTGTCCTACTGGAAGCAGGATTTCCCTCTCCCGATCTCTACCTCAGTTTCCATTGGGGCAAGGTTGCAGGTCACCCAGTACACGTTGGATGGGGTATTCACGGGGGTTGGTTTCGGGTTCCATAACAATCGGAGGCTCTTTTTCGCAGGGGCCCTCGTTGTCACCAATCCAGTAACGGGAACATCCCTTAGACATATTGGTCTCCTGGCTCGACCTGGAGAGTTGTCAAGCCAGAACTCCTGGGTCATCGGACCACAGGCAGAGGGTACCATTCTAGCCCGTACAGGTGTGCCTCCAGTTGCTCAAGTGGTCACCATTCCCACAGGCTCCGTGCCCACCCTTTTGGCAGCCGGGGACAAGTTTCAAATATTGACGGGGACACAAACCGGGGTCTATACGGTTGTGGACATTTTCCAGTCCACAACCGGTGTCACCGCCATTGGCGTAACCCCCGTCTTCCCAGCAGATCCCGAGCTTTTCGGAAACAGGGACGTCACGATCTATTTTGAGACCAAGTGGGATGAGGGCCCTTGTACTTGGCGGCTCTATGCTAACACTAGGAGTCAGACTGCACAGGTGGTCTTTGGTGGCACTTCAGGGGCATCCCTTTCCATAGGGGCTGTTACCCTCGCCTCCCCTGCTTACTTGGGTCCAGATGTATTGCCTGAGGGGTATGGCCGGGCTGTATGGGGGTCCCTGGACCGGGTAGCCACGAATGCTACTGAGTGGCAGTTCATCCGGTATCAGGCGACACCGGATGGGGCCTACGCCTTCTCACGTGGGACGGTGATCGATACCACAATGACCCAGGATCCGGAGGACGCTGAGTGGTACCTGACCACACCGTTTGGAGATTCCGCGTTGGATGCCGGTGCCCTTCGCATCACTAGTACCCCAGCAATTGAGGGGTTGGGTACATCCTATGGATATGGGTACACAGACCCTTTCCTTACGGGACGTAGAGTGTCCGCTTTGGATGCCAAGGTTAGCGTGGCAAGGGACACCTATGGAATTGGAGGGGCTACGCTGACCCTCCAAGATACACATCGTCAAGCCGAGTTGTCTTCCATTCTTTATCAGGACAATGGGGGGTTTGGTAAGTCCATTTACAGGTCCGATACCCTGTCTCTGGTGGGGTCAGTCCCATACTACCTTCAGACCTGGGATGCAGTAGTTGGGACCGGGATTACAGAGCCAAGTACCTTCCCGAACGGTCCTGAGTATCTCCTGACGAGTGTGGCGGATACATGGTCCATGTTCAATACCCTTACCCCCTATTATGCTTTTGGGGTGGGCAGGTTCCTTGAGTTCCGAATGGCCATCACCAGTTTCGTGGGTGGGGCCGCTGGAAGGATAGGGTTGAGTCTGTTGGCTCAAGGAGTGGGTGTACAGGTTTGTTTGGACTTCGTAGCCACGGATACAATTGTGCTACGGGGTGACCCAACGACAGCGGCAATTGCGACGGTCGCCGTACCTTGGTCCGATGGTGCCCAGAGAACCTACCGGCTAGAATTTGAGACAGGGGCCATTACCCTCTATGTGGACAATGTAGTGGCTGTGATTCTGGCCCCTGGGGCTTTCCCAGGACCCTCCACACTACTCGGGGATGTGGAGATCAGGGCCTATCCAGCTGTGACATCTCAGTTTGAGGCATCCCTGCGGGGCCTTTGTTTTGGAATCACAGAGTTTGGGGTCTTGAACCTGCACCGGTCGTTTGGTCTCTACCTAGGCGGTGACAAACATGACATCAACAACTGGAAGATCCCACGCACAGACGGGTTAACAGTAGCCAACTCGGATCCTCTCTCGGTCATTACCGAGATGGATTGGCGGTCTGAGTGCTGGGTCCGAGTGTTTATGGACCCCACGTTTGGGGCTTCCTTCGTTCGTCCTGATTTGGCCCCCCCGCCAGGGTATACAGGAGACTTCGCCACCCAATCGATGGATCCCAGTGCCGGATGGGTGACGTTGGATTACATGCAGCTGCCAAGGGTGACTTCGGATGAGAAATTTGGCAGCGTGGTGTTTGGTGCCCTAAACCCGGCATCCTCTGTCCTGTCGACTTGGGATGACGTACGGTACCGGGTTTTCACCAACATCTCGGTGGACTACAGGGCCCCTCAGTCCATGGTCCTCAATCGATGGAATGTCATCAGCAGTGGGGACAGGCTCAAGGATATGAGCCCAGAAGAGGTGGTGGTTGCCTCAACTACGGATGCCCGTATCTCTCTACGACCTTGTCATATTTATGCGGATCGTGTGTTTGCGGTCAGGGTGGACAATGTCACCCTTCCAACCAACCTCTGGAGGTTCAATCGGGATAGCCAAGAGGTCTCCTTGTTGGGGATTACCCTGCCCTCCTCCAACTATCCCGTGAATGTGGTGTTTGCAGCCGGGAGGCCCGTCACTACCACCTACCTCCAAAGTCAGCCTCTAAGGGAGTCACAAACTCTCCTGAATGAGGGCACACCCCCTGTACCTATGTCTCAGACAGGGATCGCAGTCCTGGATACGGATACTGTCAGTACGGTATCTGGAGATGGGGGACTTACCCCAGCATTCCCACCCGCGGTGCCAGCGGACCCCAATTACTTCCTTCGGGACCAATATCTCGTCAGGAAGTACGAAAACGACCCTGATTACCTCTATGAGAGGATGTCCTTTTTCCAATTGGATGATGGGGGGGACCGGAGTAGGATTTCTTCCTTCTGTGATGGGTCCAAGATGAGTGGTGTGGGCTTTTCTGGCACCACATTCTCAGAGAACTTCGTGGGGGTAGGTCAGGTGGACCGGGGCAGGGGCCCAGGAACCTCCAGGTTTGTGCTATTTGCCTCAGGTGGGGTAGCTGGTGGGGCAGATGGGGAATTGGGGTTAATCGGACCTGCTATCTACACGGCTCCATTTTCGGGAGACCCCAACCCGGCTGCAACAGGGGTGGGACCGGCAATGTTGTACCCAACTGCCCCTGCCACGGGTACAGTTCCAGGTGTGGATACAGGAGCCATCTACCGGGAAGTCACTTGGATTCTTCGGTACGGGGCGGCCCCTGGGGCAATTCTCACGGATAGCGACCCCCCTGCTCTCGTGGCCGCGCTGTAACGGCCTTATAGGAACCAGTAGTCATGGCACGATACTTTGATCGAATCAAGAAGGCCCGGGAAGCAGTCAAGATGGGTTTTGGCTTTAGCCACACCGACCCTATCCCTACTATGAAGGGCAAGTACATCCTTGAGCTCACGGATTCCCGCACTGGGAAGGTTTTGGAGCATATTGAGAAGGAAAACTTGGTGACTCTTGACGGTGGCGTGCTTATTGCCATGCTGCTGGCTTCGGGGGCTACTCCTACTCCACCTGCTATCCGTGGTTTGACCATGCTGGCAGTTGGGACGGGCGCCACAGGACCCATCCTCAATCCAGACGCCCCAGATAACAGGCAACGCCACCTGAATGCCGAGATTGCCCGCAAGCCCTTCACAAGCACCGTGTTCCGCACCGCAGCAGGTGCAGTCTCCGCAGTCCCCACCAATGTAGTGGATTTCACTACGTCTTTTGGGGAAGGAGAGGCAGTAGGACCCCTCAATGAGATGGGCCTAGTTCGCACAATCTCGATGAACCCAGTAGTGTTGAACCCTGTGGTTTCGGTGTTCCCTACCTATGATCCCAGTTTGGATTTGACTGTGTGCGACATTTTGGTTAACGTAAGCAATTTCAATTTAATTTCGAAGCCGAACACATCCATTTTGACCATAACCTGGCGAATTTCTTGCTGAATTTCAGCCATATGGAGGAACAGAATCAGACTCGGTAATTCTAGACAACGTGTAATCACCCGTACCCCACAGGTAAACGTGGAAAATCAACTGTTTGTGCTCGACACTTCTGTCCTAGTCCATGATCCCGAGTCTCTCTACAGTTACAGGAAGTCCTCGGTGGCAATTCCACTTTTCGTTGTCATGGAGTTGGATGACTTGAAGATTAGCCAGCGTCACGATGTGGCTTCAGCCGCTCGAACTGCTAGCCGACACATTGCAGAGATTGTTGAGCAGGGGAGCCTTCAGGATCCAGGGGGGGTTCTGGACTCCAGAACCAACAGCCACTTTTTCATCATAGGTCAGGACGAGCACTTCGAGGAGCTTCAGAATACATCCCTGTCCCGGAAGATGGACATGCTCATTCTTGGCTCCGCTCTGAAGGCGCAAGAACGGTTCAAGCACCTGACTGTGGTCCTGGTCACCAAGGACGTGAACCTGAGGATCCTAGCGGATGCCAGGGGCCTCAAGACTGAGGATTACCGAGAAGACCGAGTGCATCCGGGAGAGATCCCAACTGGGAAGCATACCCTACCCATCGCGAGCCTGGACAACCTCCAGACCCTCTATGGCACTAAGGCGGAGATGCCCCCTTGGACAGAGGATGTTGTAGATCTGACGGGTGTAGCCCCTAATGAATTTGTACAATTCACGGCACCTGATGGGGAATCCCAGCTCTTCCGAATGGGGAAGGCGTCCCTCAAGCCAATCTCCACCAGGGTCCCCAAGATGAAGTTTGATGCTAAGAACGAGGGGCAGCAAATGGCTTTGGACCTTCTTTTGGACCCCAAGGTTCAATTGGTCGTGCTGATGGGACCTAGTGGCAGCGGGAAAACCCTCCTTTCACTTATGGTGGCCCTACACCAGTTAGACAAGGCATACGACAAAATCATCCTCTCCAAGCCCGTGGTGCCAATGGGCCGAGACCTTGGCTACCTCCCAGGCAATGAGGAGGAAAAGATGGCCCCTTGGATGATGTCCTTCTACGACAACTTGGACCAGCTCTTGACCACAGACAAAAAGGAAAACCAGAAGAAGGGGATCCAAGAGAAAAACTGGGAGCAGTTGCTCCATGCTGGGCAGGTAGAGATCCAGCCCATGCACTCAATTAGGGGCAGGTCTATCCCCAAAGCATTCATGATCTTCGACGAGGTTCAGAACACATCGCCCCATGAAGTCCGGACTATCGTTTCGAGGGCGGCTACGGGTACAAAGGTGGTGTTGTGTGGGGACCCATCTCAGATTGATGACCCCTTCCTGGATGCCCTTAGCAACGGATTGGTTCATGCTGCCACAGTGACCAGAACCTCCCACATCGCTGGAGCCGTATTTTTGCCTGAGGGGGTCCGTAGCCCCTTGGCAGACCTCGCTGCCTCGATGCTCTAGTGGTATGGTAAGGGGAAGCGAAACTAATGGTCCTATCCACCTGCCTCCAATAGCTGCCCATGCCTACTTTTCCCAAGTTCTATAACACCGTAGTCCCCTCGTCAGTTTCCCGAAGCCTGGATGCCGGGGAAGCCTCCTGGGACACACTGCTTGCTCAATCGGGAAGGCCAATTCTCGATGCCGACCTGAACCTTACCCAGGACGTGGGCGGATACAATCGGGTTTTGCTGGCTAGCCGGTCCCTGCCATCGGGGTTTTTCCGGGGTCAGGGTATTGGATCCTCTTTCAGTGACTACAGTTTCTATGGTGCTCCAGCCCCGGCTGATGCCAACAAGTTTGAGTTGGGGAAGCTCCTCGCCATAGTTGCTGGGATGCCCGTGGCAGTGGAATACACGGGAACTACCACGCCGGGGGCCAATGTCATCACGCTCCCGGCGGCCCAGGCATCTTCTGGAATCGCCCCCGACATTAAGACCACCGATTTTGTGTTCCTGGAGGTTTGGCGTGCCCAAGTAGCCCCCTCCCCCCGAGCCCGAGGTACCATTGAGATTGTCGACCCTCAGGTGATTGCTCCTGGGGATACCACTACCATTGATGCCACTGCTGTAGCAGGCCCAGCGGTTACGTTTGTGGCCGATGGTGGCGGTGCCACAGGATTTGCTATTGGTGCTAGTGCGAATGCTACGGCCACCAATCTTGTGGCGGCAATCAACAACCCCGCAAATGGCCTCTATCCAACCTACGTGGCTGCCCGGTCTCTGCTCTCCAACACCGTCATTGTGACGGCCACCTTTGTGGGGGTTGCGGGGAATGGGATTTTGCTCGCAGAGAGCACTGGCGGAATCAATATTGTGGTCTCCGCTGCTACTCTATTGAATGGTGCAGATAGGACCAACAAACCCAATCAGAACGCGATTTACCGGCATGGAAATGTTGGCAGCCCGTCTGGTGTCAATCTTACTGACGACCTTGTGGACCCGGTGTTGAATGTTGAGACCACACAGAGGGTTCAAATCCAATATCGTCTCAGGGTGTACTCTGACTTGGCTCTCGGGGTAAATCCAAAGTCTCAGCCAGATGCCTTCAGCAATGTGAATATCTTGGCCCAGGGGGCACAAGGAGCCCCTGTCGCCACATACCCCTTCGTTCCGGCAGATGCCGCCACAGTAGTGGCAAACTCCGATGCTACGGCCTATGGGTTTGAGGATGCGGGCCTATACCTCGCCGGGGATGGGTCTTCCGCTGCTTCGACGGCATTGGGTTCCGTGGATGGGTTTGTGTATGCCATTCCGGTGTGTTTTGTGTTCCGCCGAAACGACGCCACGGCAACAGGGGGCTTCAGCCCAGCGGCTAATGCTAATGGGGGGATTAATTTCACTCACGTGGGATTTGCCAATACCCACATTGACGTGGCAGGACCAGTAGCGATTGCCGCTGGGAAGTCTGACCGTCCAGATGGGCTATTCCACGACCTGATTGATGCAGTGGATGTCCTGGACCTCCGTAGACACGTGACCCCACCCGGGTATGACTTTGCCTCAGAACTCAAATTCCAGTCACAATCCCTGATGGATCAGACCAATTTGACGTGGCAAGTGGATGCCTCCGACGTGGGCCTAATAGGTAACGGCTCTGGAGGTCAATCTACGACCCCCATGTACTGCAACGAAGTGGGACGGGCTGGGGCCCCCGGGTTTGCTGGAGACTTCATCCGGGAATTTGACCATGTGGCCAGAAGGTTTGCTTCCCAATCCGTGGTTGAGCAGATCGTGTTTGAGGTTCTTCCAACCGGGGCGCACCCAACTGGAATCACGGTCACTAAGGCTGGGGCCAGCGTTCTCTCTTGGTGTGAGGGGGATGTCATTGACATTGATTTCAGCCTTCTTGAGGCATCTTCCCTCCAGGATTGGACCATTCCAGTAGGTGGTGCCCCCAAGGTAAGTGCCGCATGGCCTGTGGGGACCCGTGTTACAGATGTTCTGACAGTGTTTCACGATGATGGCCATGATACGGTAATGGTTGATCAGGCCACCCAGCTGGCCTTGGTGACAGGAGTGGGCACGGACATCATCTCTTTGACCTTGGACTCGAATCCATCAGTTATCAATGATGGCGGCATAGGGGTGGACCATCCTATGGTTGACGACCCTGCCCTAGATGGGGGATCAACTCGGAGGTTGTTTATCGAGTTGGAGGTCACTTATCCAACAGGAGCAGGTCTTCTGCATACTCCTGACACCACGCTCACTCCCAGTGCGTCGTCCGGGTATCTGCCGTATGATGGGGGGTCTGTGGTGGAGCAGGATTCCACACAACGTCCCCCAGAGATGGATGTTACTTGGGTGCCAAACCCCAAGTTTCGATCTGACAAGCGGGAAGTCCTGTTGGAGCAGAAGTCTACGATCTTCCTTGACTCTATTGTTACCCGAAACACCACAAAGGTGTATACCCCTCGTCGTATTCAGACAGCAACAGGTCTGTTGGCAAATGGGGCACCGCCCGTCACTCCGGCTATTGGAAGTGCCTCCAGGGAGCTTACCTTGGCCGCCGCGGTAGCGGGTCAAGTACTAATTGCGGTGACCTATGTGCCCCAAGATCCAATTCCCAATGCGGGTGCGGGCCTCGGGTATCAGCTTGACGTGTACTACACAGCCGTGGCCCCACAGACCTGTGGGATTCAGTTGGGCGGGCCTGTGGTACTTCCAACCGAAATCACTTTGGAGCCGGTAGCCGTATTGGACAATGTGTGGACGGGGCAAGTGGGCAAGGGATCCACAGATGATTCTTTCCCATATGGTAGTCCCATGGAGCAGGTCCCAACTGTAGACATTGGGGCGGGCTTTCCCAAAGAGTGGTACTTCTCGGCAACCGCTGATGTGGCCATCACGGACTTCAATGCTCAGACAGGTCTTCTGACGCTCCATTCGTTGGTGCAGATGGACGGGTCCAATACGATCACCCTTGGCAACACCGCTCCACTTGGACGTGGCCCTCTGACTGATGGCGAGTTCCGGGCCTACTATGATTACGCCAACTATCTGGGGTACAAGCCCACCGCGATGGCCCAACCCCTGTCAGGTGCAGTCCGTCACAAAGTGTTCACGACAATGCTTGTGAGGAGTACCACCTCAAACCTTCTGTTCCGGAAGGGGGAGTTGCTGTTGGTGGTGATCTCAAGGTTCGCAGACCTCGATGCGAACAACAACATTGCCTTCACGGATCTACCAGCCATTCGAACGGCTGCCTCAATCTACCGCACCAAGAACCTCCTGCTCACGACTGGGAACTAAAGTCCATGCCCCGCACTGTAGACCCATCGACGATCGCTACTGGAGGGGGATTCACGCCTCCTTCTGGAACTAACCAAACAGTAAGTGGGGATTTGACAGCTCATATTGAGAGCCCTGCGGGGGCGCATCCCGCCTCGGCTATCTCCGTGCTGGATCCATTTGACAGGTTTACTTTGGGGGAGGATGTAGAAACATCTCTGGATGAGCTGGCAGCCCTGATTCCACCGGCAATGGGTGGGGTGGGAAGTTCTGGCGTCGCTTGGTTGGGGTCCGCTAACTCAGGGGCCCCAGATTGGGGAATCCTGAAGCTCAATGATGGGGCATTAGCTCCCACCCTTAATCCCGTAGCGGATGTTGCCGCTGTGTACCCGTATTACTATCGGGCGCCAGTATCCGAAACCGGAACCGGGGTAGACATCGCCAAAGACCCCATGTTCAATGTGGCCGATGGCGGATATGATGGTGGGGGGGTGGGTCTAGCCCACGCAGCTTTTGTAACCGTGACTCAGGGCCTGGGGGCTGCGGATGGGTACCCCACATGGCGACTTTTCAAGTCAATTGCTAATCCTTCGGCTGTTGTGTCGGGGATTTGCTCCCCGGCAGACAGGGGAGTGCTGGCGTTGGTGAAGTGGCCCTATGGAGAACCAGCTACTCCAGCGGCACCAGCCGCTAACATTGCTGATATCCAAGCTCGTTGCATTGCGGCTATTCTACTAGGAAAGGGTCTGCAGGATGGGGCTGATGGATTGCCCGGGGGTATCTTCTCGGAGGCATCGGGGTCTCAACGAGCATTTGGCAGCCTTACAAATGTCGCTAATCCGGCGGCACCCTACACAATTACAATTGGCCTTCCGGGGGGGCTTACCTCTGCCATATTCACCGCAACCGCGGGTGCCCCGACAAACCCCCTAGAGTTCCAAGTAGGAGGTGGGGTGGCCGCCACTGCGACTAATCTCTCGTTGGCCATCAATAGCCTGTACTACCCCAATACCTTTTTCGCCATTCCCGTTGCGGGTGTGGTAGAGCTACACCTAGCCAGTCCGGGAA
>MIBM01000076.1 GCA_001830645.1 Spirochaetes bacterium RIFOXYC1_FULL_54_7 | reverse complement strand
TGCCCAGGCTGAAGGAGGTGCCGGACTGGGGCAGGATGCTACCGGGGATCATATACCCCGACCCTTTCATCAAGGCATGGCCATATCCATGTTCATGGGACTCAAGGTACGGACTGCCAACCAACAGCACCGGCAAGGTGGTTCCATCCGAGGCATCCAGCATCAGCGTTTCGGGTTCTGATTTGAAGTCCATAAACCGGAGACGATCGATGGCCTCAAGGGGAGAGGCTGGCTGGGCAGGGCCGACAGCAAGAATCAAGTCAGCCCGGAAGGCAGACGAGTGGGGATTGATTGCAGTAATGGAACGATCCGATACGGCTACAGGCGGTTTGAAGGGAAACAACTCTGCCCTGACGCTGAAAAAGCCATCGGATTCCGGTACCTGCCAGACCAGTCGATCGGAAAAATCCGATGCATACCCTTCCTTGCGAATCCCGCCGCCAACATACCATCTCAGCCACGGATCAAGCTCAACGGGCAGGTCTGAAACCAGGCGAAGGTAAACAGCTTGCCCCTTTACAGGGCTTGACGGAAATATTTCTATCCGTGGTGCTGGCACCTCTCCGTTATAAACAAGCACCAGCAGGGAAGTATCGGACAGGATGCGGTCGGAGGAATCATACAACCGGGTTTCAAGGAAGTAATATCCTTCGGTAAGGTCATCAGGAAGGGTGAACGAAGGAAGGTACCCATCCAGGGAAAGGACGACACGAAGGGCTGAATCTTCTTCTGCGTCGACAAAGGATCCGGAATCGGCCACAAAACCGAGGCGGGCAACCTCGCTGCCATCTTCATCAACCAGAACCAGGGAAAGCCTTTCGGGGCCACTGAAGCCACTGCGTGATTCAATTACAGGTACCAAGGACGAATCAGTCCGGACCAGATCGCCATCCGAAAGGGGCAAACCATCCATATCGATCCACACATCATACATATCCGCCAGCTCGGACTGGCTGAAAAGGCCTCCGGCCATATCGCATGACAATACGAGTACTGCGAGACCAGTGACAATGACGAAACGGACAAGCTTCAAGGTAGACATAATCAAACTTAAATATAACACGTTGGTATGTTGAAAACAATGAAACAACATAACAGCCGCAAGCCAGAAATCAGCTGGTCAATCGAAATCAAGCAATCCTCGCCCACCATCCATTTGGATGTCCCTGCCCGTTGCACCGGACCAAGTGCGGATACCCTCCAGGATAGCCCTGGCGTCAGCCACTTTGGCCGGGGCCGGGACGTACGTCCCACGACCTATCCTGATCGGAATGATCTCAAGGCCAACAAGATGGCCATCCTCAAGCTTCAGGTCAAAGGCCGCGGTTCCATACGTCAAGTCCGACTCCATGTCAAAGATGAGATTCCCAAGGGAATAGATGATCAGGCCACCATGATATTTTTCAATCGCCTGAAGGACGTGGGGATGGTGCCCAAGGACGGCTGTTGCGCCGGCATCGATGGCCGCCCTGCCGAAAGCCCGCTGGAACCTGTTCGGCATCCGCTGTAATTCGTCACCCCAATGGACCGAGACAAACAGGTAATCAGGCTGCAGGACGGCCAAGGTCCGCTTTACATCATCAGTCATGGTCTGTATGTCAGCGATGGCCACTCCGGCCAGTGACGACTTGGCAGAGTCCGGCCGTGCCGGCGGCAAAGGCTCGGGTAGCGGGCCATGGAACCGTTCTTCAATCCTGGCCCAGGTCCTGCCGGCGGAGGCCGGACATGCGCCTATCACACTCCAGATAGGTTCTGCATAGCCAAGGAAGGCAAACCGGATCCCGTCGCGATTCACCAGCGTTGCGCGACGGGCTTCTTCGAGGTCACGGCCTGCACCGACCCTTGCTACACCCAGAAGATCAAGGAAATCGAGGGTCTCTGCCAGGGCACGGGGCCCGTAGTCGTTCATGTGGTTGTTGGCCAGGGAGACCAGGTCAAAACCGGCCCAGGCCAAGCCAAAAAGCGTGGCTGGATCGGCCCGGAAGGTTACGTTCCCTGGCTTTCCCGGGAATGGAGAACCAAGCCATGAGGCAGGGTTCTCGAGATTTGCAAAGGCGATATCGGCGGAGGATACCAGATCACGTATCCCGGTGAAGGGATACCGGAAGCCAAGGGTTTCTACCCGTAGGCCGGGTGTCCTGGCCAGAAGGATGTCGCCGAAGGCCATCACCGAAAACCTGCGGGGGGCAGCAGGCAGGCCCGCAGGATCCGGCGCTTGCAGCCTTTCGCGAGCCTGGCCTGTTTCCTGGCCTGTTTCCTGGCCTGCCTGCTGGCTTCTCCCGGGTCCTGGAGGCTGACCAGAAGCGTTGCCGAGGGGCTGGCTGTTAGTGGGGGGACCAGCCAGCCAGCCGGAAGCGCAGGTCCAGGCCAGGATCAGTACGCAGGACAGCAGTACCCAGCACGGCAGACAGCGCCTGGCTTGGGACCGGGTAGTCATTGCAACCGAACCTCGTGAACCGCCCTGGCTATGGGCATCCTGCGGCCCATTCCAAAGGCACGGGGGGAAACCTTTATCACCGGGGCAGCCTGGCGCCGCTTGTATTCAGACCTTGCGGTAAGGGTGATGATGCGCCTGACCGTCGCCTCATCGTAGCCTTTTGCCACGATCTCGTCCGCAGCCATATCGCCTTCTATGTACAGCTCGAGGATGGCGTCCAGCAACGGGTAAGGC
>MIBM01000075.1:11041-13030 GCA_001830645.1 Spirochaetes bacterium RIFOXYC1_FULL_54_7 | reverse complement strand
GCTGCGACAGCCGGGCTTGGCGGTTTTCCGGTGGTTCAGAAGGCATCCCGGGGTGGCTATGATGGCCGGGGCGTGGCGGTGATACGTAACCAGGCAGATGCCGCCAGCCTTGCAGAGGGTGGCCGTTTGCTGGCGGCTCCCGGCTTTGTGGAGGCCCGGGTGGACTTTGCAAAGGAACTGGCAGTAGTAGTGGTCCGGGACCTCGAAGGCAACGCAGCTACCTATCCCTGTGTGGAGATGGTGTTTGATCCCCGGGTAAACCTCTGTGATTCGGTGCTGATGCCTGCAGACGAACCGGAGGCTGTGCGCCAGCAGGCCGAAAGGCTGGCTTTGGAGGCGGTGGCTGCCCTTGATGCTGCTGCGCGCAGGGATGCCGCTGGGCGCGGAAGCGCCACGGCCGGGGCGGCCGGGGTCTTTGGCGTCGAGCTGTTCCTGACCCGGGACGGCAGGCTCCTGGTCAACGAGATTGCCCCGAGACCGCATAATTCAGGGCATGTCACCATTGAAGCCTGCGTCACGAGCCAGTTCATGCAATATTACCGTATTCTTGCCGGGTATCCTTTGGGATCGACGGAACTCCTGAGGCCGGCCATGATGGTGAACCTTCTTGGTGAGGCTGGGGCCGATGGACAGCCAGTCTATGGTGGACTGGACAAGACCCTTGGTGTACCGGGTGTGTCCGTACATCTCTATGGCAAGCGCCAGGTCAGGCCTTTCCGCAAGATGGGACATCTGACTGCCACTGCAGCTACTGCCGCCGAGGCCGGGTTCAGGGCCAGGAAAGCCAGGGATACGCTGAAGATCACGGCCCTGCCAGCCAGCGGAAAACTCACTAGTTCTTGTGATGCTGACAGGGGATAATATTTATTATTGACTCCGGTCTTGCGTGGGCTGGCTTGGCCGAACGATACTAAGCCCCATGAAGTCTGTTTCAAAAACCACGGTCCGGGTGATCGGCTATTGCTTCGCCAGCGTCATCCTGTGTGTTGGCCTTTATTGCCTTCTGCTTCCCCTGGCGCTCAACTACGACGGCCCGACCACCGCTGCCTTTTTGAAACGGATGCTGGTGGTTGGCCTGCTGGCCGATGTGATCTGTAGTTCCATAGTCTATATGGTCTACCGGCCTACCGAGCGGGCCCTCCGGACCCTGGAAAATGAAGACACGGTTACCGAGGATGATTTCCGCAAGGCCGGTCGTGCCATGAGCAGCATTCCGACCTTCCTGTTCTTCTTCGGTACTTTCTCCTATCTGGTGGCCTACGGCTTGAATGTCGCAGTGGATATGTCAAGGAATGCCCTGCCATCCATGGATCAGGTGATTTCGAGGGTGGTGGGTGCAGCTAGCTTCGGTATCCTGAACGGTCTCCTTACCGAACGCCTCCTGAACATTGTTTTCATACGTGTGAAGGTGAAGCTGGGAATCCTGTCCCTGGAGCAGTTGAACAGGTTCCAGAAGTTCAGGTCCATGCGGAGGCGCCTCGTGGTGCCAAGCATCGTATTGTTCGTATTCATCATAGCCTTCAGCGGCATTGCATATTTCAATCTGAGCAAGGCCAATGGCCAGGTCCCCGTGGCCCTGCTGAAGGCCTCGGTGGCCCAGGTTGGGGGAGCCGGGCTGGATGGACCAGCTCTGGTCGCCTTGGCCGATGCCGTAGAAACCGAAGCCAGGGCCGTGTACCTGGTCAATCTGCGTTCGGTATTGATCGTGTTTACCGGTCTGCTGGTATCCAGCATCATGATTTTTTCCGTATTCGTGCTTGTGATTTACCGCAATGTCACCATCTTGCGCGAGCAGCTTGCGGTAAAAGGCCAGGGTATGGATCTATCCAGGCGCATACACATCACCTGCAACGATGATCTGGGCTATCTGGCCGGTGGTATAAACGAGTTGATGGACAAGCTGGCCCGTACCTTCGGCGAGGTAAAAGAACTTTCCAGACGTGTATATGCTTCATCCCGAGAGGCCGGAGGCCTCCTTGAAGAGACGAG
>MIBM01000075.1:7464-11024 GCA_001830645.1 Spirochaetes bacterium RIFOXYC1_FULL_54_7 | reverse complement strand
TCAGCGCCTCCCTGAAGCGGGTTGAAAACGGGACAGATGAGGAATCCCGGGAGATTGATGGGGTTGCTCGCAGTGTAGAGGGGCTTACCGCTGTGCTTGCCGAGTCATACAGGAGTGCCAAGGAGCAGAGTGCCTCGGCCTCCGAGATCCTGTCCCGGACCAAGGTCTTCCTTGAGGCATTCGAGGCGGCCAACCGCGAATCGGCCGAAATACAGAGTTTCTTCAAGGAACTGGATATCGCCCTTCATAATGCAAGTTCCGAGGTGGACAAGACAAAACAGGCCGCCCTTGAGACTGTGGATATGGGCAGGCGGGTAAGCGAGATCGTGTCGGTGATTTCAGATGTTGCAGACCGTTCCAACCTGCTGGCCATGAATGCGTCCATAGAGGCTGCTCATGCAGGCAGCGCAGGCAAGGGCTTTGCAGTAGTGGCTGAGGAGATTCGGAATCTGTCTGAATCGTCAACCAGCTCGGCGGCGGACATCATCAAGCAGATTCATGCGATGCAGGAAAAGAACAGTGAAGGTGTCAGGAGCATTGAGGAGCTGACTGGCAGTTTCAAGGCTCTCGGCGAACGCATTCTGGCTGCCGGCGGCAAGCTGAGTGCCCAGGCTGTTTCCTTCGGGAAACATTCCGACGATGCCAGGGAAACCATGGCCGGGCTCCAGGATCTTTTGGCCATAAGCCGGCGGGTAGAGAGCGCTGCGGAATCGCAGTTGCATGAGCAGGAGCGCATACAGGCATCCATCAGTAAACTTGAGGACAGCACCCAGGCCCTGAAAGCCGAGACAGGGGTCCTGCTGGCCGGCGTGAAGGATGTGCTTAACCTGAACCGCAATCTTGATGACGACATGCGCAGCAATTTTGCAGCAGTTGACAACCTCGAGGCCATGATAGGGGTCTACAAGCTGGGCTGATCGGGCTATGCCTATCTGACCTTGAAACGGTGGACCGAGGCCTCCACTGTCTCGATGCCTGTCATGGTGCGCTTGCTCAGCTCTGTTACCTGCATCACAGAATGGTTTATATCCGCAGTTCCGCTGCTTATCTCATCCATGGCACGCTGTATCTCGCCCGTCGCATCGGCCAGAGTGTGTACCGAGCGCAGGATGGCATTGCTGCCGGTTGACATTTCATGGGAACCGGATTCAACCTCCGCACTGATCCGCCTGAGCTTCTCGACACTATCCAGGACAAGCTGGTTTCCCTCACTCTGCTCCTCCACAGCGTTGCGGATGTCCCGCTGCCTGGTGTTGACCTCCTGGACTGATGAGCGGACCGATTCAAAGGAATGCCCCGCATCGGACGAAAGGTCCACCGCCGACTGTATCAGATCGGTCAAAGCCTGGAGCACTTCCGAGATATCTTTGGAGCGGGCAGCAGTGTCCTCGGCCAGCTTGCGTATTTCGTCGGCAACCACCGCGAAACCCCGTCCAGCATCGCCGGCGTGGGCAGCCTCTATGGCGGCGTTCATGGCCAGCAGGTTGGTCTGGGATGCGATGGATTTTATGACATCGTTGGTCTCTTCCAGACCCCTGGACTGGGTGGCTATGTGGCCTATGGTCTCGGTGACCGCCGACAGCCTGTCGTAACCCTGCTCGGATACGTCCTGCAGTTTGGTGAAGGCAGTCATGCTGATGTCCACGTTCTTGGTGATGGACTGCATGTTGGCCACCATCTGCTCCACCGCAGAAGCGCTGGTACCAAGATGGTTGGTCTGCTCCTCGACCAGGCGGTTGAGGCTGGCAATGTTGCCTACTATTTCTTCTACCGTGGAGCTGACCTCCGAGACGGCACCGTGCTGTTGACCGAAGGATCTGCCGACGCTTTCAATGTTGCTGTTTATCTGGATGATGGCGGCCGAAGTCTGGTCCATGTTGCCGGCAAGTTCTGTGCCCAGGCCTTGCAGTCTTGCCAGTTCGTCCCGGATGCCGGCGATGATTGTCCCCAGATTGGATACAAAGGTATTGAAGCTTTCCGCAAGGATGCCCATTTCGTCTCTGGATCGTATGACAAGGGTCTTGGTAAGGTCGCCCTCGCCCTGGGCTATCTCCTGCAAGGCCAGACGGGTGGTCTGCAGGGGTTTGAGCAGGCTACCGGCAAGTACCCAGATGGCTACGATGACAAGGATGAAACCAGTGGAGAGTATGATGATGTTGGTCGTCAGCATTCCCATGACACTGGCATAGGTTTCCTCTTCCGGCACCACTGTCCCATACATCCAGGGTGAACTGGTGTCGCCGATAATGACAGGTACAAAGCTCTTGAGAGTATTCCAGTCAAGAGCCACGGAGTAGCTTATACGGGTGAAGGATTGCCCGGAGGCCAGGGCTGACATGATGTCTTCCCGTTCATCACCGCTCCATTCCGGGGCCAGCTTGCCTATAAGCGTCGGGTCGTTATGGGAAACGACAATGCCTTCGTTGGATATGAGCCTGCCGAAGCCGGTTTTGTACAAAGCAAGCTTGCCTAGTTCCTTCTCTATGGTATCCGTGCCCAGGTCGATGCCGACGACACCCAGGAACCTGCCTTGTACGATGATGGGGGCAACCGTGGAGAGCATGAGTACATCCTTGCCCTGTACCGGGTAAAGGTAGGGTTCTGACAGGTATTCTTTCCTGGTGCTCCTGGGTATCTGATAATAGGGTGCCCCATAGCCGTCAGCCGCCTCGGGTACCTGCAGAACTATGCCAGGACCGTTCCGTACAAAATACGGCGTGAAATGACCCAGGGCATCGCTTCCGAGATCCTGATTTCCTGCGAAACCTGCATCCCGGCCTTCCAGCACATCTGGTTCCCAGAGTGTCCAGATACCGAGGAAGGTTGGATTGGCCACCAAGGAGGACTTCAGTATGTTCATGTATGCTGCCCGTCGGTTATCTGCCGGTATAGCAGCATAGGCGGCCATGGCGTTGGCCAGGGTGCGGGCTGTGTCCAGGGGGCGCTCGAGTATGCTGTCAACCTTGTTGGCATACTCCCTGGACAGGCTCTCCATATAAAGCCTGGCGTCAGCCTTGTTCCGGGAGAAGACGCCGCTGACCACCAGGTAGCCGCTGAGGGCAAAAACCAATCCCAGGGCTGTGCCAAGGAAGAAGATGAGTTTTGCGCGGATAGTCGTATACCGTTTCGTCTTCATGTAAGACCTCCTGAAAGAAATAATAAGCTGATTGATTATTTGTTCATTGTATGGATCGCAATCCAGCCATAATCGATGAAATTATGGGTTGTTGTCTATAGGCTTGTCTGAATATTGTTCAACAATAAACCAAGGGCAAACCTGCAGGCCAGGAAGGCCATGGTCGACACGAGGGTCTGTATATACATGAGTTTGACAGCCCGATGTATATCCACGATGCCGGCATCCCGGCCGCCCGGATTCATCCATGGTTTTTTAGCCAGGCCTTCGGGATAGCTGACCGGCCCGCCAAGGCGCAGGCCGAAGGCGCCGGCATATGCAGCCTCCGGATGTCCTGCATTCGGACTGGCGTGGGAACGTCGATACTGGAAGAAGGATGAAAGGGCTTCCCTGCTACTTCCTCCGGCCGCTGGGGCTGCAAGGC
>MIBM01000075.1:7079-7436 GCA_001830645.1 Spirochaetes bacterium RIFOXYC1_FULL_54_7 | reverse complement strand
CAGCCAGTTGGCAATATCGTCTGCCCGGGCTGGTACCAGGCCAAAGGAGAAGTATCTGGCACTCCTGTGTCCGAACATGGAATCCATGGTGTTCACACAACGGTAGGCCAGAGCTGCCCAGGATCCAAGCAGGGCTGCCCAGAAGATGGGTGCCGCCGATCCGTCGATGGAACTCTCAGCCACACTTTCGATGCAGGCTCTGGCCACTCCGGCTTCGTCCAGCGCTGAGACATCCCTGCCTACTATCATGGCAACCGCAGCCCGGCCATGGACAGGGCCTTGGACAGGGTCATCAAGGTTGGAGACGCTCGGACTGGAACCGGTTCCCCGGATGGCATCGACAAGCTCCCGTCGGTC
>MIBM01000075.1:6606-7047 GCA_001830645.1 Spirochaetes bacterium RIFOXYC1_FULL_54_7 | reverse complement strand
GGCTGGCAAGATCGCCAGGTGCTATGGACGCCCAGACTATGGCCGCATCAATGGCCAGCCTTAACACTGGGTGGATCATTCCTGCCAGCCAGGAGAGAACGAGTGCCAAGCCAGTGGCACTACCGAGGGTCAAGGTCCAGGCAAGGGCACCAGCTGCGACGGCCTTTGGATCGAGAATGGTTCCCTTAGGTGGAGCCTGTTCCGACCCTGCCTGAAGGGGGCCATCGCCTGGTCCTCCGGATTCGGCTATGGGTGCTGGTTTGCCAGCCAAGCGCCCGCTGAAGCCTTCCATGACCGCTGCAAGCCTGCCAATCAGACGGACTGGATGCCAGTTGAACACCGGATCACCTATCAGGGCGTCCACCATAAGCGCAAGTCCGATGACAAGCGCTGTACGGATGGTTCCATTGAGCAGCCAGGAAGCGCTCACAGCCCCAGTTC
>MIBM01000075.1:1140-6508 GCA_001830645.1 Spirochaetes bacterium RIFOXYC1_FULL_54_7 | reverse complement strand
GCAAGCCTTTGCGGGATCTCAGCTCGTTAAGGAAGCGGCGCCTGAAGCTGTCGGCGTCGAAGATACCGTGGATGTAGCTGCCCCAGACCCTGCCTGCACCATAACCCAGGGGCTCGCCGGTGGCGCTCCTGGCTACGATTTTCATAGCTTCCGGGCTTACAGCGACCGGGCTGGATCCTCCAGGTTGTGTTACCCGTTCTGACACTTGGCAAGCCCTGTCAGATGGGCCAGTCATACCATGGTGGATCTCGTAACCTTTCAGAGGGGTACCGTCAGCCAGCCAGGTGGCTGCTACCCTGGCCAGCCGTTTGTCACGCCCGAAGGTGCTGGACAGAGATAGCAGGCCAAGACCTGGCACGCGGGCAGTGGCTGATTCCACACCATCGGGATCAAGCATCCAGTCGCCCAGCATCTGGAAACCGCCACAGATCCCTGTCACCGCGCCTCCCAGGGCCGCAAAGGAGCTGATGGCGGCTGCCAGGCCGGATTCCCGGAGCCAGTCCAGGTCGGCCATAGTGGACTTGGTGCCGGGAATGATGACTGCGTCCCAGTCGCCGGCCGCCAGCTCGTCGCCCCGTGAAACCGGGATGATGGCCACGTCCGGCTCCGAGGCAAAGGCATCGAAGTCCGTGAAATTTGACACCCGTTTCAGCCGGGGAACGGCAATGCGGATGGCGGCATCCGGTCGGTTTTGCGTCTTGACCACTGTTTCATCCTCGTCGGCTATGACCAGACCCCGCACCATGGGGACGCAGCCAAGCACTGGGTAGCCGGTACGGTCCTCGGTCATGGCAAAGGCGTCGCCCAGTAGAGCAGGGTCACCCCGGAACTTGTTCACCAGGAAGCCGGCCAGCAAGTCCAGTTCGTCCGGGGCAAAGGTGGCCACATGCCCTATGAACGAGGCAAAAACGCCGCCACGGTCTATGTCTCCCACCAGGATGACCCTGGCACCGGCGTGACGGGCGGCTTCCATGTTCACGAAGTCACGGCTTTTCAGGTTGATTTCACCCGGGCTACCCGCGCCTTCAAGAACCATCAACTGGTGTTCGGCAGCCAGGCTGTCGTAGGCATCCCGGGCTGTCTGCTTCATGTGGTCGTGAAGTTCGTAGTATTCCTGAGCTGATCGCTTTGCATACGGCTTACCCATCAGGACTATCTGGGATCCACGGTCGCTCTCTGGTTTTAATAGTACAGGGTTCATTCGCACATCGGGTTCCAGCCCGCAGGCCGCGGCCTGCACAGCCTGTGCACGGCCCAATTCCAGCCCGTCCATTGTTACCGCTGAATTGAGGGACATGTTCTGGGCCTTGTACGGCGCCACGTCGTAGCCCTTGTCCCTGAAGATCCTGCAGAAGGCCGCCGTGATCAGGCTCTTGCCAGCCCCGGATGAACAGCCCTGGATCATCAGGGCCGGGGGGCGGTTGGGAGGTGAATGGTAAGGCTGGGTACGGGAAGGTCGGAAAGAGCGGAGATGATACGGAATGAAAGATTGAGCCCAGGTTGCTTGTGGAATGTCGATTGCATAGGATGCTGAATCGCACGCTCGGCTTGAAGGTGGGAGAGGGGCTGGGGCTGGGGCTATTTGACCGTTTGTGCATAAATGGTCAAATGGAATATCTCCAGCTCCGGATTCAGTCTCAGCCTCGCCTGGATTGTCGGATTCAGCTTCGTTTGTAGTCCTGGTTGGAGCCGAAGCTGAATCCGAAGTTGCCAGGCCGTATAGTATTTCCCGCATAGCCTGGATGATCCTGTCGTTCTCGTCCGGGCGCCTGACTGCTATCCGGAGCCATGCCGGTCCAAGATCAGGGAAGGAGGCGCAACGTCTCAGGCCTATGCCTCTGGTGGCCATCGCGTCCGCAAGGGCTTCAGCAGAGATGATCCCGGGTTGAATACTCGTCAGGTTTGCCGCAAGTCCGCCAGGTAGGACGCGCACAAGATAGAAGTTTACAGCCGACTCCCTTACATCCAGGCAAGGCAAGGCTGCCAGGGCAGCGGCAGTGCGTGCCCTCTCGGAGCGGATCAGCCTCCTGGTCTCATCCCGGCGTTTGCCGGCCGCTGGATCGGTGAAGGCCCGGCGTGCAAAGGCTTCGGCCACACAGTTGAGGGGCCAATTTGGCAGGGCTGCCCGCAGCCTGCCGGCAAGCTGTGGGTGACAGATGACATAACCGGCCCGCAAGCCAGGGACGGCCCAGAACTTGGTCATGGACTGGATGACTACCAGGTTTGGAAGCCGGGCCGCTGACTGGCCTGCTCCTCCTGGTTCTGCACCATCGACAAATTCGATGAAGGCTTCATCACACAGGATAAAACGGTCCGGGAAACCCTGTGCCAGCCGTACCATGATGTCCGGATACCCTTCAGGCATCAGACCTGTGGGATTGTTTGGAGCTCCTATCCACAGGACTGAGCCTGGTGGAGACTCGGCCAGGGCTTCGGACCAGCGCTGGTAATCAGTTGGGGTGGAATCAAGTGGGGTGGAAACCGGGTTCCCGGTAGGCAGGGAAGGGCAAGACTCAGTGGCTACTGAGAACAGATGCGCCTGCGTTGCAACAGATGGCGGCAACCGGGCTGGAATGACCCAGAGCTCTGTTCCGATCACAGCAGGCTCCGTCCCCATCGAGGCGACTGTCTGGATTCCGGCCGCATCCAGGGCTGCGTCACGGTAGGAGGCATATGACGGGGCTTCGATGATGTGCACTGATCCGGGCTGTGTGCTGGCGTGGGTGCTGAGGCGGGTGCCGGGGCGGCCAAGGGCTCTGGCAAGAGCAAACATCAGTTCGTCTGCACCGTTGCCGAAAACAAGGCAGTCCGCAGGGATGCCGAGGGCAAGGGATGCTGCAGCCCGTAGCTGCCGGCAGGCTGGATCGGGGTAGCGGCCGCTGGCCCTTCGGCCTTCCGCAAAGGCAGCATCCAGCCAGTCCGGCGGGCCCAGGGGGTTGATGTTGGCACTGGCGTCCAGGATGTCACGAAGCGGCAGGCCGGAGGCCGCGGTCAGCCCGGCTGTGTCTCCGCCGTGGAAGGACCGGCCTCCGGGTGCTGCCATGGCCTCAGAAGTCCTTTTCGTTGGCCTTGGCCCGGGAAATGGCCATGTCCGGGAAGGTGGCCATCTCATTTGCTATCTTTGCGCCGAGTTCCACCATGAAGCCGCCAATGACAGCTCCGGTGCCTTCACCCAGGCGCATGTCCAGGCAGACCGCAGGCTCGAGGCCCATGGCATCCAGGACCGGCCTGTGTCCCTTTACCCTGGACTGGTGTCCTGCGAACAGGAAGCGCAATACCGAAGGGTCAATCCGCCAGGCAAGGGCTCCTGCGGCGGTGACCGGGAAGCCGCCCAGCATGCAGGCTATGCCCTTGCCGCGCAGGCCAAGGATGAGCCCGGCCGCCGTGGCCTGCTCCGGGCCTGCAAAGGCTGCGCCTATGCGCAGAGCATCCCCATGGCCAAAGGGGCCGCGGGCCCTCACCGCGTCAACCACCACACGGTGCTTCAACGCCAGCATGGTGTCGTCTATGCCGGTGCCGCGGTCTATCATCTGGTCCGGGTCAAAACCAAGGGCTACCAGGATGGCCGCGGCGCTGGTGGTGTTGCCTATGCCCATGTCGCCGATGGCAACGATATCGTAGCCTTCGGAGGCGGCAAAGTTGGCCAGAGCGGCGCCGTTGTCCAGGCAGGTCTGGAATTCTTCGGGACTCATGGCCGGCTCTACGGTAAAGTCCCTGGTTCCTCTGACGACCTTCATCGAAAAGAAACCCGGGGTCATGGTGCCGTCGGGCCGTGCCTGGCCTTTGACCGGCCAGGCGGGGAAATCGCCGTCCACCCCGGCGTCTACGGCAAAGACATCGAAGCCACAGGCCTTGGCCAATACATTGATGCCCGCCCCACCAGCCATGAAGTTGTGCACCATCTGGGCGCTTACTTCCCGGGGATACAGGGATACGCCCTGGTTGACTACCCCATGGTCGCCGGCCATCACGAACACCGCCTTGCGGCGTACGCGGGGGGGAACCAGACCCTGGATGACCGAAAGTTTCTCGGCGTAATCCTCGAGCCTGCCAAGACTGCCTTTTGGCTTGGTCAGATCATTCAGCCGGGCCTGTATGGCCTGGCGTATCGCAGAGTCTCTCACGGGGTCGTTCCGGGCGTCGTTCATTGATTCGGGTGTGGTGTGCGTCATGTTGTGTGTTTGTCCTTTCGTTTGCGGGCAAGGGGCAGTACGAAGCGGCCGTAGGATTCATGGTCGCCATGCAGGAATTCGGTGTCATAGGCTTCTTCGAGGCGTTCGGGACTCAGGGCCTCTGATGGGAAACCGAAGAAGGACTCCCCATGGCGCCCGATGAGCATGATCTGGTCGGCATAGCGCCTGGCGGCATTTACATCGTGGAGGCTGACAACCACTGCTTTTCCCGCTTTTGCAAGCCGGAGCAGTATCTCCATCAGCTCCATCTGCCTGCCCGGGTCAAGATGGGCTGCAGGTTCGTCCAGGGCCAGGAGAGGGGCGTCCTGAGCCAGGGCTCGGGCAATAAGCACGCGCCTTGCCTCACCGCCAGAGAGGGAGGAAAACTCCCGGTTGGCAAACTCGGCTGCATCAAGGGTCTCCAGCGCCGACTCGATGGCCGCCTCGTCTTCCTGTCCGAAGGGTCTGAATGGGCCGAGAGCCGCATATCGACCCTGGGCCACCACCTCGCGGGCGGTGAAGGACCAGGCCGAGTTGGATACCTGGGGTACCCAGGCTACAAGCCGGGCCCTGTCCCTGGTTGATATTTTAGTGACTGGTTTTCCAGCCAGGCTGGCCAGCCCGCCAAGGGGTGGCAACAGGCCTATACAGGTCTTGAGCAGGGTGGTCTTGCCACAGCCATTGGCTCCCAGGATGGCTACCAGCTCTGAGGTCGCCACTGAAAAGGAGGCTTCTTTGACAACGAGTCTCGGCTGACTGGCAAGCATGCCCCGGGGCGGCAAATAACCGGCGGATACGGCCTTGGCCTCGAGCAGGGGTGTATTTGGGCTTGTCATGGTGACTGGATCGTTCTCTGGGTTGTGGTTGGGGTGTATGGCATGGAGTATCATCGGGTACCCTCCAGTCCGCGCCTGGCTATCTTGTACAGGAAGAACGGTGCACCGATCAGGGCTGTTATGGCTCCGACGGGCATCTCCACGGGGGCGAATATGGTCCGCGAGACCGCGTCTGCCAGAAGCAGCATGGCCGCGCCGGTCAGGGCCGCCGCGGGTATGAGGTGGCGGTGGGATGGCCCTACAAAGCGCCTGGCCAGATGGGGGGATACCAGTCCCACGAAGCCTATGGCTCCGGCAACCGCAACCGAGGCGGAGACCGAGAGGGCGGCAAAGACGCCGACCACCAGGCGTGCCTTGGAT
>MIBM01000075.1:0-1011 GCA_001830645.1 Spirochaetes bacterium RIFOXYC1_FULL_54_7 | reverse complement strand
CAATCGATGAAAAAGTTATTGATCAGATCAAGGTTACAGTGGTTGCCACCGGATTTGATGAAACAAGAAGAAAATTCGCCCCGCTTATGACAGAAGACGCTGAACCCAAAGTACTCGCAGAGGGCGAAGAACCACAAGATAAAGATGACCAAATCGACGAAAGCCAATTCGACATTCCCACATTCCTGCGTCAGATAAGATAACCAAATTTAGACTTCAGATCATCATTCCCATCTCAGAAGTGTGCGAAGCTGTAGTATAATAAATCAGTATGAAGCAAAAGAAAATCTTTTCACTCGCCCAATATAAAAAAACAAGTCCTAAGAATGCCAGAATTATCAAAAAAGCAGTCAAACGCGGTATAAAGGAGTATGAAGAGACCTTCAGGAGACTCGCCACAACATAAATGGTTAACTATCGACGATTTTGAATACCTCTGTTTTGATTTCACTCGAGAATATTTAAGTTTTGACGAACCAATACCGGATTACTCGACACGAAATAATTCCCTCCTAGAATCTGCTCTTGGTTCACCCCGACAAACATTTAATAACAAGCTTTTATACCCAACACTAGTCAAACAAGCAGCGATATTATTTTATTCACTGATCAAAAACCATCCTTTTGAGAACGGAAATAAGCGAATAGCAGTAATGTCCATGCTCACGTTTTTAGCTCTAAATGGTAAATGGCTCTCAATTTCTCCGTTCAAATTATACCTTCTAGCATGTCGAGTAGCTGAATCTTATCCCCGAGATCGAGAAAAACTAATAAGTTCGATTGAGACTATTCTAAAAATGAATATAGTTAAATTTCCTACAAAACCTGCATGAACTACAGGGAGCTGAGGTCAAGGATTCTGAGCGCAGTCGAAGAATCATGATCCTGAGTAGTTCGATTGTACTCACTATCTATGATTTATCGAAGGGTCATGATCCTGAGTCCTGAGCGAAGTCGAAGGATCGAAGGGCTAAATCCTCAATGTCGCCCTTTTGATTATGCGGCGCAAAT
>MIBM01000074.1:3475-3631 GCA_001830645.1 Spirochaetes bacterium RIFOXYC1_FULL_54_7 | reverse complement strand
TAGCCATAGGCATGGGCTTGGTGGTGTCCGCTGCGGCCTACCTTGCCTGGTTCGGCAGGGAAGGGCTGTTCAACCGGCTCAAGACCAGCGGGCACACAATGGCCAGGTTTTCAGGTTTCATGGAGCTGGGATCCTATACAATCATCCTGGTCTTTT
>MIBM01000074.1:2564-3380 GCA_001830645.1 Spirochaetes bacterium RIFOXYC1_FULL_54_7 | reverse complement strand
AGTCAGCCTGGAAACAAAAAAACAGGCTGACCAGGAATTGCTTCCTGGATGGCCTGTTTTTTGTTATTATCGGGCTCAGTCCTATACTGCTTCCATCGTCCCGGAGGACGCTGTAGCCTAGGCCTTGAACAGCTTGTCTATGCGGTGCTTGTAGATCTCGGCCACCGCATGGCGCTTCACTTCCATTTTGGCAGACAGTTCCTTGCCTTGCTCGAAGGGTACAGCCAGCAAATCAAAGCGGAAGATGCGCTCAAAACTCTTAAAACCGGCCTTCTGGTTCACCGCCTGGTTCACCTCGTAATCTATCAGTTCCTTTACTTCCGGCTGGTTCAGGAGGCTTTCATAGTCGACAATGGGAATGTTGTTCACCTTGGCCCAGGCAGTGACCGCTTCCTGATCGGGAACAATGAGAGCCGCAAGGAATCGCTGGTCTTGGCCAAGGACGACCGCCTGCTTGATGTACTGGCTGTCGTTGATTTTTTGCTCGATAGGCAGGGGTTCCACGTTTTCACCGCCTCGGAGCACAATAGTGTCCTTGGCGCGTCCTGTCAGCTTCAGCTCGCCATTCCTGGTAAGGATGCCAATGTCTCCCGTGTCCAGCCAGCCATCGCCTTTCATGATCTTCGCGGTAAGCTCGGGCTTGTTGTAGTAACCCTTCATTATCTGGGGACCCTTGGCCCAGACAATGCCCTTTTTACACCTGCCCAGGTCATTGCCTGCTTCGTCAACAATGCGCAGTTGCGTTCCCGGTATGGCCGGTCCGACGGTTCCCATCACAGGCTTCATCTGTGGGCGCAGGGCAAGCACAGGTGCCGT
>MIBM01000074.1:0-2521 GCA_001830645.1 Spirochaetes bacterium RIFOXYC1_FULL_54_7 | reverse complement strand
CGGCCTTGAAGCGGCCGCCGAGCTTGTGCTTGATCTTCTTGAAGACCAGTACCTCGCCAAGGCCGCGGAGGGGAGCCAGCAGGATAAGGGGGATGATGGGTATGAGCAGGTCAAGAAGACGGGAACGGTTGCCGAAGTCAGGAAGACGTCCCATCATCATGTTCTTCAGATAGGCAAAGCTCTCGCCAACACCGACAAAGAAGATGAACAGTGCCTTCTTGGCTCCCCCGGTCTGGCGGATATTGCGGTAGATGCCATCCTTCACGGATTCCCAGATCCTCGGGACACTGGCCATCCAGTGGGGCCTTATGGTCTGAAAGTCGGGCAGCATGACCGCCCCAACGGGCTTGGAGTAGGCCATGGAGTTGGACACCGCTATGATGGTGTATTGCAGGATGCGCTCGAAGGAGTGCCAGACAGGCAATACCGACAGCCATATCTGTCCGGGGCTTATGACCAGCAGTTCTGGCAGTTTTGTGGTCTGGTGCAGGAAGTTGCCGTTGGTCAGCATTACACCCTTGGGCTCACCGGTTGTACCACTGGTATAGATGATGGTGGCAATGTCCTCCCGGGTTCCCTTGGCTGCTTCGGTCTCATATTCCCCTGGTTTGGCTGCCCTTCGCGTCTTGCCAAGGGCAAAGACATCAGTGAATTTCAGTACCTTTATTCCGGTCGCCTCGGCCTGTGCAGCAAGGGCTGCAGATGGGGCGTCGTACAGGATGACGGTGTTCAGGCCAGGTATCTCGCTACGGCGGGCAAGGATCTTTTCAAGCTGCTTGTCGTTTTCCAGGATGGTGACCTTGCAGTCGCTCCAGGCAAGGATGTAGGCAATCTCCTGCTCGGTGGCATCACAACCCCGTGGTACGTCGGCGGCTCCCAGACCCAGTATGGCCAGATCGCTCATCAGCCATTCCTTGCGGTTGTCCGATATCAGGCCAATGCGGTCGCCACGTGCCATCCCCAGTTCCTTGAATCCGGCTGCGAGGGTTGCTACTTCCTCGAGGAGTTCGCTGTAGGTGGTGGGTATGAAGGTATCTCCGCCTTGTTTGCTGTATTGCATCACGATGTCAGGATTTTTCTGTACCCTGTGCATGAACATCAGGGCTAGTGTCTCTGCCATGGCTGGCCTCCGCTTTCACGTTCGTTCGGCGTATTCTTTGCGCCGGATCCGGCCAAGGCTCTGATGGCCGGATCATTTTACAGATTAACAATATATGTAAAATTACGCAAGAAAAATCGGACAGGGGGAAACGGCGACTGGACTGTTTTCTGCATGGAGAGGGGGCATCAAGGGGAGAGAGCCAGCGAGGGGACAAGCCACAGCCAGGCTGGATCAGCTATCGTTCTTGATGCGTTCGCTGGGGGCTTCAACAAAGTAGCCGCGGAACAGGGCTTTCACGGCATCCAGGTCCGGTGCGTTCTGGATGGCATAGCGGATATGGTGGCCAAACTTCAGGTTGTCGCAATAGTAGAAGAAGAAGCGCCTGGACCTGCTCAGGTGGAAGTTTGCAGGCAGCATGGTGCGTATCAGGGACAACATGCGCAGGCCGGTATCCTCGAGGTTCACCTGTAGAGTGAAATCCGGGTTTTCCTGCTGGCCCCGTATCAGGGCAAAGACCCAGGGGCGCCTTACGGCCTCCCTGCCGATCATGATGCCCCCAGGCGCATAGTCGTGCATCGCGGCGTTGTAAGCCTTGAAATCCCGGATATCGCCATTGCCAATCACCGGCACAGACATGGTTGCTGCCAGTTCCCTTACATAGGCCCAGCGGCCAGTGCGCCTGAACTTCTCGCTGCTCAGCCGCGGATGCAGCACCAGGTAGTCCGCTCCAGCTTCGACCAGGCCTGTGCAGAAATTTTTAAGGGCCTCAAGGGACTCCTCATAGCCCAGCCTCATCTTGGCCGAAAGTACGGTGTCAGGTGCGGCCTTGCGCATGCCCCTGATCATTTGTGCTGCACCTTCAGGATCCTTCATCCACTTGACGCCACCGCCGATACGTTCTATCTGTGGGGCGGAGCAGCCGAAATTGGCTTCCACGCCACCTACTGCCACACCCTGAGCCAGGCGTTCCCTGACCAGCCGCTCTGTAGCCAGGGCCATCCGCTGTGCATCCGGGGAGTATAATTGCATAACGGTTTGCTCCGGGCAGGGTTGGGGGTCCAGGAACCATTCGTCGAAGGGCGAACCGGCCAGGTAGCCTGCGGCACTGGTCATCTCGCTGTAGTAGCGGTCACAGCCGCCAAAACCGGCTACCAGTTCCCGCAAGGGGCGGTGGCTCAGCTCGACCATGGGTGCCAACATGAGGGAACCGGGCTTGAATGTGGTCATTGGCCGAACTATAGCCGTCTGTGGTGCCGGGATTCAAGGTCCGGATCAAACCTGCCCGCCGTGGCGCCGTGGCCTGCAGTCCATAGCGGCCGGCGCGATTGACTATCGTGCCGGTTTTGGGTTATAACCGCAAGACGCGCATCCTTGCCCGCGGTCCATCCGTTCGGGTTGTTGCACTATATACCGTTTCCA
>MIBM01000073.1:3252-13068 GCA_001830645.1 Spirochaetes bacterium RIFOXYC1_FULL_54_7 | reverse complement strand
GGTACCAGGCTGGCCACGATGATCATGCCATACCGCCCTTTGCCCCCGGTACCATGATGATGGTGGCTGTCCGACAACAGTTCGCGCAGCTTCAGGACTATCAATACGAGGGCAAGCAAAGCCAGTACGAGCAGGCTACCGCCATCCATCCAGACCATGATTGAATCCGCGGCGCCAAAGGATGCGGCAGCCCCACGGATGAGGCTCAGGACCAGGATCAGTACCGCGCCTGAACCGGCATGTACTGCTGCGGACAAAAAACCCACAGCCAGGGGCTCCCAGGCCTTGGCGCTGGTTCCCAGGAACATGGAGAATACCACTGTCTTGCGATGTCCCGGTCCTGCGGCATGCAGGACGCCGTAGGCAAAGGTCAGGCCAAGGAGGGCAAGCATGGCTCCGGGTCCTTCGCTGCTTCGGTTGAAGGCTTGGGCCATGCGCTCCCGCAGGTCCAGCTGTATCCCCACAAACAGACCCGGACGGCCAACGGAAGGAGCAGCAGGAGTGGCAAGGGTGCCATCGGCGCTACCGTAGAATGGATTGGCCTGGACAGAGACAACAAGAGCCAGCATCAAAAGGACGATCGAAACAATCCGTCTCAAACCGGGTTCCTCAATCATTCCAGCGGATATGTATCTCGTCCGGATATGCGGTCTGCAGACCAGGCGCCCAGGCAGAGTAGGTCTTGGTGCTGTTCGCTGTATCGGCGGGATTGTAGTACACCGGGAAGTTCTTGTTGGCCGAACGGGATATGGCAGGCACTGCAAACCCCGCTTCATTCTGGGTCAGGGTAACAGACTCCGGTTTGTATTCGATATTGGTGTAAAAGGTAGTATCGAAGACAGCCAGGCTGTAGTCACCACTACCCTCCTGGGCAGACAGAGGCACAAAGAAACGGTATGCCACGCGGTCACCTGTCATGAAGGCTCCGAAGTCACGGATGGCCTCCGGGCTGGTGCGTCGATCACCCTTGCGCAGAAGGGTAAAATACCCGTACTTCCTCAGGTTGGTAAAGGCTCCGTCATGCACAGCCTTCTGCTCACGTTCATCGAAACGGCCATTCCTGTCAGCATCGAAGTCGCTTTTCAGCATGGCACTGAACACCGGATCAAAGACCCATTCCTGCCAGAAGCCGGTACACAGCTTGCCGGCAAAAACCAGGTCGATGCTTACTTCTATGCCGACATGGGGATGTGCAAAGGCGGCGGAGCCAAGCAGGGCCATGGCGATTAATGAAAGAATAGGTCGCTTCATGGCCCTACTTTACCAGATCTCCCGCCTTTTAGTCTGCCGCCTTTGATCTCCCGCTGTTCAGTACGTGCGGCCGTGTAGTTTGCCCTCGCCAGGTTTGTCATGGTGTCTTGATGGCATCCACAAAGCTTCTGGCCTTGTCTACCTTGGGAGCGACCACCACCTGGCAATACCCGTACTCCGGATTCTTCCTGAAGAAATCCTGATTATAATCCTCTGCGGGCCAGTATGCGCCCAGTTGTTGCAGGTCCGTAACCACGGGGTTCTTGTAGGATGGCCCAATCAACGCGATATACCTTTCGGCTGCCTTCTTCTGATCCTCGCTGGCGTACAGGATTATCGACCGGTACTGGGTTCCTACATCGGCTCCCTGCCTGTTTTTAGTGGTTGGGTCATGGATGCGGAAGAACAGGTCCAGGAGGCTGTCATAGCTGATGATGGCCGGATCATATACTATCCTGACCACTTCCGCATGACCGGTAAGCCCGGTACCTACCTGTTCATACGTGGGGTTATCGCGGTTGCCACCAGCATAACCGGATTCTACATCCAGAATACCGGGTACAATTTCGTAGGCTGCCTCGAGGCACCAGAAACAACCGCCTCCCAGAACAGCTATCTCTCCGCCCAGAGCAGAGACCTCTCCATCTGGAATACTCACAGGAACCACCTTTTCCACTTGCCGGGCACTGGCACCACAGAGGATACACAGGCCACTATAAATAAAAACCATCCGCAGTATCATTAAGGATGCTTTGGATGGTTGCTCTCCCGAACGCGAAATTTGACTATTGCATACTAGAGGCACCAGTTATAATGAGTAAGTATTCCTGTTGAGGGCATCCTGTATGGCGGAACGGATCTTACCTGCACGGATAGTTGCACCGCTGAATCCATCCACATCATCAACAAATTTACCCGGTGTATACAGATCCTCAAGATGATCACGTATATCTTTCCCAACAAGATACTTGATAGCCTGAAGATACTGGGGTCCCCAGGGTGATTCAAGACAGTTTTTACCTTGATAGGCTATACCATTAAACTCAATTGAGGTTACGATATTACGCTGAAGATTAAATTGAATGCTCAACTGTATCTCTGCTTTATCAATGAAAGAACCACGGTATGTTCCGTCCCGGTAATCGGGACCTTCAATTATACTTACAACCTCTTCCTGGGTACCTCCACACCCAGTTAGAAGAAAAACGCTGGTCACTACAAGGATGACCGAAATTCCTGCCAAGAACCTACACCTGATCATGCTCATCGCTTATCCTCCTGAAATAATGTATGTCCAAGGAAAAACCTCCCGCTGCGGAGGCGCTTCCCGTACATCAGAATTTATCGTAGTAGATTCTATCCGAAGGGATACCTTTTCTACGAAGTACAGCTATGGAAGTATCTATCATGATTGGCGGGCCACAAAGGTATCCCTCCATATCTTCTCCTTCAACCAGACGCTTGGATAGTTCCGAGCTGATAAAACCGGAATCGAAAATAAATCCAGATGGATGTGTAATTATTTCCTCAACATCAGAAAGCGCTGGATAAAATTTGAAATCTTCATAATCTTTTGTCAGCCTGATGTACCGTTCGTAATCATACATGTCATCAATGGTTCTTGCTCCATAATACAGTTCTACCTTGCGTCCCTTCTGTTCGGTGAGTACTTCATCGATAATCGATTTCATAGGCGCAAGTCCTACGCCGCCAGCCACACAGACTACCTTGGACTGATTGGTACGCAAGTAAAACTCTCCATAGGGTCCGAAAAAGATGAGCTCTTCGCCCGCATGCAATGCATGAAGATAGGTGGAACACAGTCCATTGGGAACTTTTTTTACCTCCAGGGATATCCTGTTTTCCCAGCGACGGATTGAAGCAATGGAATAGGCCCTGGTCTCACCTGGTACTGGCTCCACTACAACATATTGACCGCTTTTAAAAGTAATAGTCTTTGGTTCAATAAGATCAATATTGAAGCGTTTTATATCGTGGGTCAGCACTTCAACTTCGGTCACCTTACCTCGGTATTCCTTAACTGAAAGATATTCTTCCGGAACCCGTATACTTATATCACTCCTGACTTTGGTCTGGCATCCAAGCCGGGTCCCTGCTATGATGCTCTTATAGGGTATGACCGCCTCCTCTATCGAGGTTGCTTCTTCCCTCCCCTCAAGCACTTCTATCTTGCAGAATCCGCAAGTCCCCTTGCCACCGCAGGCAGAAGGAAGAAATATCTTGCTCCCCGACAGAGCAGAGATGATAGTTTGCCCGCCTTGAACCTTTATGGTCTTTTCTCCATTAACCACAACAGTACAATCGCTGTACACAGCAATGTACCGTTTGACAGTAATCAGTATCACAAGTATCAGCGTCACCAGTCCATTCATGACGAATAGTGGAGATATCATTGCACTCAAATGAAAACCCCTTTCCTGGATATTTACCCAGTCTTACACGGACAAGATCCCGGAGAATCCGAAAAAACTGAGTGCCATGAACCCTGCGAGGATTACAGTAATACCCGCATCACCTAAAGATTCCAGAGGTTCACTCAGGATGAGATATTTTCGCAGCGATGCCATAGTCACAATGGCTAGCCACCATCCAAGTCCTGAGCCAACGGAATAAAAAACTACCTGAAGCAGGGTGTAATCCTTGAGTATCATGAAAAGTGAAAGGCCAAGGATGGCACAATTGACTGTTATCAGAGGAAGAAAGATTCCGAAGGAATTGTACAGCCCCGGAAAGAACCTTTCCACCAGCATTTCAAGGGTTTGTACAATACCGGCAATCACTATGATGAAAACTAGAAATGCCAGGAATTCCAACCCTAAGGGAACCAGAACCAGATAGTAGATCGCATGATTGGCAACCGCAGTTATAAACATGACATAAGTGACAGCCATTCCCATTCCAGAAGCCGCTTTGGCATTCTTGGAAATGGCAATAAATGGGCACATGCCAAGGAAATATGTCAACGCGATGTTGTTTGTAAGTGCTGATGAAAAGAAGATTACTACAAGGGTTTGCATTGTTTACCCCCTCCGGAAATGGGATTCCATCACTTGCATCGGTTCATGAAACGCTTCTGTATGATATTCGCTGTCATGATATAGAAACCGAGGATGAAAAAAGCACCTGCCGGCATCATCAACAGACCCCATCCTTGCCACCAGGATCCAAGAATTCTCAAACCGAACAGCGAACCCGATCCAAGCAATTCCCGGATCGTCGCGATTACCATAATGGATCCAAGATATCCCAGACCGGATCCCGCGGAATCCAAAAGCGAATGCCATACCGCATGCTTGATGGCAAAGGCTTCGGCTCTACCCATTAAAATACAATTGGTTATGATCAAGCCAACATAGGGTCCAAGAGCCTTGCTGATAGTAGGCAAATATACCTTGAGCAGGAAGTCGGCCATTATCACGAAAGTGGAAATAATCAGCATAAACGTGATCAGCCTGACTCGTTCCGGAATCATGCTCCGGATGGCTGAAAGGACTGTAGAGCTGATGATAAGAACACCTGTAACCGACAAGCCCATCACGAGTGCATTCCGCATATTGGTTGTAACGGCCAGGGCAGAACAGATTCCAAGCACCATGCTGAAGGTTGCATTATTGTACCAGAGGGACTCTATGAAGTATGTGAAGCCCTTTGATTTTGTAACACTTTCCATGCATTTATCCTTTCATTCTTTACACGGTTATCATTTTGGGTTCATGCTGTTCTGGAGAGTGGTTATGGCTTTGTTTATAATGGCCATGACACCCTCGCTGGTTCTGGATGCTCCACTTATCGCATCAACTTCTCCTGGAGCACCTGTGGTCTTTGCCACCAGGCTGACCCCTTTTGAGACATCAAGATCCTCGAACTGTTCCGCAAACCAGGGTTCTTCGATTCGTCCTCCAAGACCCGGGGTCTCTCCATGAGAGATCACTTTCAATTCCTGCATCCTGAAAGTATCCAGATTGATGGAAAAGAAAATTTCTATGATGCTCCAAAGACCACTACCCTCGGTGATTACAGAAACCAGCCTCGGTGAACCTTCATAGAAGTAATACGTTCCGGTACTTTCTTTGCGCACCTCTACAAATTCCTTGAATATGGAATCGAAGGTATCTTTGGTAAAGGAGACTCCGAAGCCCTTCAGTATATCCATCCGCATTTCCCGTTCCTGCTCCGCAAGCACCCTCATGTACATCAGGTTCCCAGCTGTAAGAGAGACAGTGCAGATTGTGGTAAGCACGATGAGGAAGATGGACATACGTAATTCTTCAGGAAGTTTTTTCATGGCACGAGCCTCTACAATTTCTTCCGTAAAGCCAGTGCAATCGTGTCATACAAGGATCCAAAGGCGTAGTTGAACATAGCAGCAAACACTATACCTTCACTGATCGGAGAGAACGATCGCACAATGATCGTAATGAAGGCAGCCATCACCCCGGCTGCTAGCCTTCCACCCTTTGTTTTTGTACTGGTCCAGTGATCTGTAAAAATAAAAAAGGCAAAAAAAAGGGTACTACCGCCCACAACTGCCTGCATAGCCGGCAACACCTTATCGGGAAACAGGATATTTCCCCCCATACTGGCTAACACCATTGTTGCCAGAAATGCCAGAGGCGTCCGAATATTTACATCCCCCAGGATGATATACAGCAAACCTGCGATGATAACGAGACCTGGAAATATTTCTCCAGGGAATCCGACATGGGGTCCGGTCAGCATTGCACGGAGCGGAAGGCGGCGGCCTATGGCGAGGAGATCAAAATCTGTCATGCTTGTCAGCGAAGTGGATGAATAAATGGAAAACCCCGAGAATGGTCTTCTGAAATTCCCAAGGAAAGAAGCGTTGAACACCATAGGAAAGTTGAGCATGACGATTAGTTGAGCAAACACCGCCGGATGGACAACATGTCTGCCAAAACCACCAAAAAGGGTCTGGGTAATTACAAGACTCAGGGCCAGGCCAACAAGTGACATCCACAGCGGAAGGCCTGGTGGAACAAGGAAGGGGAAGATTATCCATGACGCGGGCCCGAAATAGTTAAGGGTTCGCTTGGTCAGTCGTGCCCCGCCTGATTCAACAATAAATCCCGTCAGGATGCAGACCCCTTGCAAGATCAGGAATTTATATCCAATCCTTCCCATAATTGGAACAACAAGCAGAGCCAGACTAGCGGTGAGAACTGCCATGGAAACAAGGTATCGATCTGAAGTACCAAGCCTTGGTGTCAGGTCCTCCCGGGGGACTCTTCCGGTGGTAAGATAAGCCAGCTTCATGCTTCGATTTCCTTTTTCAGATGTGCAATATTCTGCATGAGCGGCAAGTCAGCCGGACATACATAATTGCACAGGCCACACTCGATACAATCCGCCGCATCAAATTCAGCGGCATCCTTAAGGCTACCCTTCCCAGTAATAGCGGAAAGGATGAAAGGGTGAAGAGCAACGGGGCAAATAGTCACGCACTGAAGGCATTTGTGGCAGGGCTTTACAGACTTCAAGCCAGTGGTATCATAGGATCCGCTGAATCTGAAGCGATCCGGCAGGATACGATCGAAAATCCTGTGGGTGAGCGGTGTGGATCTTCGGGTGTTTTTTGGAAAGATGAGAACTTCTGTGGCTTGCATTTCCGTAAACCGGAATCCGGGATCGATACTCTTACCAGCGTATGGATGATCACTGAAAACACTCTCGTCCTTTTGCAGGCCAAATACTTGTACAATGGTTTCAACGGAAATCGGACCTTTAAACAGCCGTCTCTCAGGCGGCTTTCGCCTTCCCCCTCCAGGGCTACCCATGCAGGTAACTGAAACAGGAAATTCAACTACTGTTTTCCCGGCGCACGCCATACCAGCTCTTATAAAATCGTACCAGGAAAGGACTCTGGTCTTGGCGGTATCCATTGAGGCAAGCGCTTTAGAAACTAACGGATAACTTGGATACTCATAAATTGCTTGGCAGGGAAGGGCTTCCAGAAGAGGTCCATAATCTTTGTGTAAATTCTTGTTAACTATAAAAACCAAGTCTGTAATACCATGCATTTCTTTCATTTTATTGATTATTTCTGGTTGCAGCAGAGCCTGGACACTCTGATGCATCACATACTGGAAGGGATGGGCAGGCAGAAGAACGACAATAACCCGCAGAAGATCAGTATTGGTTTTTGTCAGAGTGGTAGTGTATCCTGATTGGGTTCCTAATTGCGGTTCGGGTTCATGCGAGTCTGACTGCGGGAACTGCTCGATAAAAATCATGTATAACCTCTATCGATAAACTATATACTACTTATATAGTATGATTTAAGATTATAAGATCCATATTTTATACTGTCAAGTGACGAAATAATTATTTCAACAATCAATTGAAAAAGTAGAAAATATCTTCATGTTAATAGACTCCCACTCGATTTTATATCATCAACCAGCATATGATGCAGGTATGAATCGGATTGACCCATGCTGAGTTACCGCCACGCCTTCCACGCAGGAAACCACGGCGATGTGCTGAAGCACCTTGTCCTTCTGGAATGCCTGGACCATCTGGCAACCAAGGACAAACCCTACTTGTATGTTGATACGCATGCCGGAGCTGGAGCCTACGCCCTGGACTCAGGCTATGCAGCCATGAACTGCGAGTGGGCAGCCGGCATTGACAAGCTTAATGCCTACGGTACCAGGCTTGAAGCAGCCAGTGCCGGGCCTGGCGCTCCCGGTACTGCAGAGCCAGCCCCCCTGCCCTCCTCCATCACCCGATATCTGAAAATCATACAGGATTTCAGCGTCCCGGAAGCCGGAAGCTGGTATCCTGGTTCCCCGGCCTTGGCCGCACAGTGCATGAGGCGCGGCGACAGGGCTGTGCTGTGTGAGCTGCACGTCAGTGACCATGCACTGCTCGATGAGAGGTTCTCTACCGACCGGCGTTTCAAGGTTCTGAAGTCAGACGGATTTGTCCAGCTCAAGGCACTGCTGCCACCAACGACCCGGCGAGGTCTTATCCTCATCGACCCGTCATACGAACTGGTCCAGGATTATGATTCCATCGTCGCAGCCCTGAAGGATGCATTGGGTCGATTCCATACGGGCATCTACCTGATCTGGTATCCACTGCTGGAACGACAGGAAGCCAAAGACCTGCCTGCAGCTGTTGCAGCCCTGGCAAGCCAGCTGGGTGAGGATGGCTTCCTCCGGACCGAATTGCGGATACGCTCTTCGGTTCCAGGGGAACGGGGCATGGCAGGCAGCGGGATGATGATACTGAACCCACCCTGGACCCTGATCAAGACACTGCAAGGTATTCTGCCCATCCTTGCCGCAGCCTTGGGCCAGGATGGCAATGCTGGCTGGACCCTGGCTTCAGGAAAGCAATGTTTTCTGCAATAATGCTTTTATGGACGATTTATTAGTTGCAGTATCCGACTTCCTCGCGTATCATGTCTGCAGCTGGGGTCACTGACCACAGTCAATAGATAGTATTGGAAGGATCATTATGGCAATCGTGGCGAAAGATGGAAGATGCATACTCGTACTGAACAGTGGCAGTTCGTCCCTCAAGTACGAAATATTCCAGATGCCGGACCAGAAGAGCATCGGTCGCGGTTCGGTGGAGCGCATCGGAGAAGCCTGTGGTGTCCTGAGCCAGACCTCGCCCAAGGGAGACATAAAGATAGAGGAGGCTTTTCGTGACCATGCATCAGCCATGCAGCATGTCGGAAAAGCCTTGGTACATCCAGAAAAGGGCATTCTTGCGGCTATAGAAGATATCGATGCCGTGGGTCACCGGGTTGTGCACGGTGGCGAGAAGTTCGCCGCATCGATACAGATAGATGCAGAGGTGCTCAAAGCGATAGAGGACAATGTCGAGTTGGCGCCATTGCACAATCCAGCCAATCTGATGGGCATAGAGGAGACCGAACGGCTCCTGCCTGGCATACCCCAGGTGGCGGTCTTCGATACCGCCTTCCACCAGACCATGCCGCCCGAAGCCTATCTGTACGGCCTGCCACGGGAACTGTATGACAAGCACCGCATCCGCCGTTATGGTTTCCATGGTACCAGCCACCGTTATGTCGCACGAAGAGCCCTCGAGATTCTTGGCCGCAGGGCAGCAAACACCAATTTCATAACCTGCCATCTTGGCAACGGAGCCTCTATCACAGCCATAGAGCGGGGTAAATCCATCGACACATCCATGGGTTTTACCCCCCTGGAAGGCCTGATGATGGGAACCAGGAGCGGGGACTTTGACCCCGCCATCCTTGGATACCTCATGGAGCGTGGCTACAGCGCCAAGGACCTGACCACCATGATCAACAAAAAGAGCGGACTCCTGGGGCTGTCCGGCATATCCAACGACCTGCGTGACCTGGAGACCGCGGCAGAACGCAAGGACAAGAACGCCATAGAGACCCTGGACGTTTATGCCCATAGGGTCCGCAAATACATCGGTGCCTACATGGCCAACCTTGTAAAGGTTGATGCCCTGATATTTACCGGAGGCATAGGCCAGCACGGCTACCGCATGCGCGAGCGTATCTGCCATCGCCTGGAG
>MIBM01000073.1:2409-3174 GCA_001830645.1 Spirochaetes bacterium RIFOXYC1_FULL_54_7 | reverse complement strand
CCCACGGCCATACTGGTGATCCCCACCAACGAGGAACTCCAGATAGCCATGGACACCCACGAATTGCTGTTCCCCAAACCTGCCGAAGTCTGCTGAACAAGCCCTACTTGCGTCCCAGTTTCTTGGCAGTGTAGTCGAAGAAAGCCGTAAAATCCTGACCCATTGTCTTGGTGGGGTCGATGATGGGATTGAAGTCACCACCGGAGACATAACTGGGGAGCGAACTGCTGCCACCCGAGGTCGACGAGTTGGCTCCGGCACCACTGCCTGGTACCGTCGTCCGTTCGGCTTCCTTGGCTGCAGCCAGCTTGTCCGCGGCCATAAGCTGGGCAGGAGTAAGTATGGAATCCTCGATCGTGGTCAGCAAGGTCTTGGCCCGGCTTACTTCGATCCGCTTGGTTCCACGCAGCTCGATCATGATGTCGTATAGTTTTATCAACTGGGCATTGCTCAGGGCGGTAACCTTGGTATCCTTCTCCATGGCATTCAGGTATCCGAACATCCTGCCAAGATCAAAGATGACAACCGTCTCTTCCCTGGCCTTCTGTATGGCCGGGTCAGGACTTGTCTGGGCAGACAGGGCCTGGACGGCCAGAAGCATGACAAGGGATGCAACAAGGATCCTGGTAAAGTTCTTCATGATATGACTCCTTCTTTCGGGTATCCCGAAAATGGAAACTGTATGACGAGCCACCAAGGGCTCAGTCGTGATGCAAGACCTCATTCGTAACGCAGGGGCTTACTCATAACGCAAGGCCTCTATGG
>MIBM01000073.1:0-2391 GCA_001830645.1 Spirochaetes bacterium RIFOXYC1_FULL_54_7 | reverse complement strand
TGTAGGCGGGATATCCACCAAAGAACAGTCCGGTTACCAGGGAAAACGAGAAAGCCAGCAGGACCGAGTCCATGCTTACCACCGCGGCCATACCACCGATGGTGCTGAATCCCCAAGCTGCGGCAACGCCTCCGGCTATTCCCAGGACACCACCCGACACCGACAATATCACCGCCTCCACGAGAAACTGCAGGAGCACATCCCCAGGTTTGGCTCCAAGGGCCATACGTACGCCGATCTCACGGGTACGCTCGGTAACCGAGACCAGCATGATGTTCATGATGCCTATTCCGCCTACCACGAGGCTTATGGCTGCTATGCCTGCCAGTAGCACGGTGAAGGTACTGGCTGTTCCCTGGGCTGCGCCAAGCACGTCCAACTGGTTGGCTATATAGAAGTCCGCTGAATCCATGGAAGGCAGTTTGTGCAGATTCAGCAACTCGCTCTCTATGGAAGCCTGGGCCTCGCGCATCATGGACATATCCAGGGCCTGGACATTGATGACCGAATATTTGGCCGCTCCCGACAGGCTGCGCAGGAAGGTGGTTATTGGCACAAAGACCTGGTTGTCGGTGGTGTCGTTGCCTTTTGACTGCATCACCCCGGTTACCGTGAAGGGCTGGCTGTTTATCCGTATCCGCTCGCCTATGGGGTCTACACCGGGCCCGAAGAGATCCAAGGCAACCTTGCTGCCTATGACCGCCACCATGCGGCGGGTCTCCACATCGCTGCTCTCGAAGAAAGCACCTGTAGCAGGGTAATAGTTCCGGATTGCCGGATACTCCACATCCGTACCCACGACACTGGCCGATACGTTGCGGTTTTCGTACTTGAGCTGTGCGCTTAGAGATGATTCAGGAGCCGCAAGCACCACAAGATCAAGGGCCCGTATGGCCTCCAGATCCTCGGGACTCAAAGCCGGAACGATGTTGCTGGTATTTCGCCGTACAAGAGCGGTTCCCCGGGGCTCACCGGAGTAGATGAGCAGAAGGTTGGAGCCCAGGGATTGCAGGCTTTCTTCCACCGCCAGGGAAGCGCCGTTTCCCAGGGCCGTAAGAGCTATGAGGGCTCCTGCGCCAATAAGCACACCAAGGGTCGTGAGCAGGGATCTGCCTGCGTTGGAACGGATGCTGCGGGTGGCCATGCCCACGCTTTCCTTGACCGCCATCAGTTTCATGCCGCGCCCTCCGCTTCGCCGTCCCACACAATCATGCCGTCCAGGATCTTCACTACCCGCCTGGCCTGGCGGGCTACACCCATGTCATGGGTGACAAGGACTATGGTGGAACCTTCGCTGTTCAACTCATGGAAAAGAGCCATGATCTCGGCACCGGTCTTGGTATCCAGTGCCCCTGTCGGCTCGTCGGCCAGAAGCACTGCCGGCTCGCCTGCCAGAGCTCGGGCAATGGCAACGCGCTGGCGTTGGCCACCTGATAGTTCCGCAGGCAGATGATGCTCCCGTCCGTGCAGGCCAACACGGGACAGCATTGCCGCTGCCCGTTCCTTGCGGACCCCAGCTGGAACCCCGGCATACACCAAGGGTAGCTCCACATTCTCAAGAGCGTTGAGCCGTGGCAGAAGATTGAAGCTCTGGAAGATGAAGCCTATGGACTTGTTGCGTATCTCTGCCAGGCGGCCACGGGACAGGCCTTCCACCGGCTCGCTGTCTATGTGGTAGGTACCTTCGTTTGGCGTGTCCAGACAGCCGATTATGTTCATCAGGCTGGTCTTGCCCGAACCGCTGGGCCCGATTATGGATACAAACTCTCCACGGCGTATGACCAGACTGATGCCGTCTACCGCCCGTACGGTGGTTGGCCCCATGATGTAGTGGCGCTTTATGTCGCGCAGGTCGATGATGACGTTGTCTTCAGCGTTCATTTTGGCTGCCCCGGCACGCTGATGGGAATGATCGAAGTGCCCGACGAAGATTTTGCCGGCACAACCGGGGCTGTCACATAGGTACCTTGCAAGTAGACGGTCTCCCCTTCTTCAAGCCCTTCGGTGACTATGGTATTGCGCCCGTCGGTCAGACCTATGGTGACCCGTCTGGTTTCAACCTCGCCATCCTGCCCTGGGAGGTCTACATATGACCTGTCCCTGACTGTGGTTACCGCCTTTGCTGGAACGACTATTCCCTTCTCGCTGGCAACCTGCACGACTACATCGGCACTCATGCCGGGCCGCAGGGTTCCTTCCTTGTTGTCAACCAGCACCGAAACCTTGAAAACAGAGATGTTGTTTATCACCTCGGCTATGGGGCTTATACCCTCTATACGGGCCCTGAAGGACACATCCTGAAGTGCGGGAACCCTGACCGTTACCGACATGCCGGGACGCAGCTTGCCGATATCGTATTCGTCGACCTCAGCCCGGAAAAGTATGCTGGAC
>MIBM01000072.1 GCA_001830645.1 Spirochaetes bacterium RIFOXYC1_FULL_54_7 | reverse complement strand
ACATTTATCTTCTCCTGCCTGCCCCTGCGCATTCCGGAAAGTGACGGCTCACCAATACGCGCGGTGGGGATGCTGGCGGATCAGCCAGACGGTTTGTAATTGATGCCTATGGTGAAGTCTTGTCCAGCAAGGATCGTAGCTTGGTCCTGAACTCGGAGAATTCCTGACCATTCGCTGTAGCACTGTCGCGTATGGTCTGGGTTCCGGGACCTGGTTGGTAGCCAAGAACGGATGCCACCTGGGCTTCGCTCAGACCCCAGTCGTACAAATCGCCGAAGGTTGTCTTGCCAACAATCACCCTGTCGGTGCTCGCTGTGCCAGTGCTGCTTCCATCGGATGATCCTGTTCCGCTGCCGGTTCCGGCCGGAGGGATTGGTGTAGCCGCCGGTGTGGCTGCTGATTGATGCTGTGCCTGAGCTGCGGCGTTCTCTGCCTGCATTGGCACGCCTGATGAACCGGGTATAGCCAGTTTTGCGAGTGCCACTATGTCCGCACCAGGGCGGCTGGCCAGCAGGGCAAGCGCTGCGTCCGGCAGTACAGATCCTTCCTCGAACTCCATCGGCAGGCTGGTGTACAGGGATACAAAGATCCGCACCGCACCGGTGCCTATTTCAAGACCCTCAGGCACTTTTCCGGCATATACTTCTTCCAGCATGCTTACCCGTGTGGCCGGGTCAAGGGCATGATCCGGAGCGGAGAAGGCGGCGGCAGCTTCGACGGCGGGTACGCCGAAAGCATTTTCCAGATCCTGCCAAGTGTATGAACCGCGGATGTCGGCGGGATTGGGCAGGCCGGCCAGCTCGCCGGTCTTGAACTTGACTGGTTCCTTACTGGCAGTGGTCTCGTAGTAGCCTACAGCTTTGGCCATCATTATGCCGCCCAAGATGCTTGCCGCGGTGATGACAGCCAAGGGAATGGTCTTAAGGCGTATCATAGGGTTGCCTCCTTGCCGTTGGTCTGCTCCGGTTTTGATTCAGGCTTCGAAGCAGTTGGACCAGCAGCAAACACCAACGTGGACTCCACGGGACAGGAATCCTCGCTGGTGCACTTAAGGCAGCTTATACACTGGTGGTCGCGGACGGTGCCGCTGGTTGAAACTTCAATGTTCATCGGGCAGGCCCTGTCGCAGGCCTTGCAGTCTATGCAGCTTGGGGCATTCCGTTTGATCCCGAATGTGCGGAAGAGATTGAACAGGCCCTGGAAGGCGCCGTAGGGGCAGGCGTATTTGCAGAACGGCCTCTCCACGAACAGCGACAACACCAGGGTGGCTACCAAAGCCAAGGCACCGGCAAGGGCTACTTCGCCAGTCCAGAAATTGAAAAGTGCGTAGTAGGGATCATAGTCCTGGAATATCAACTGGCCAGTAACAATGGTCATGTACAGAACCCAGGCTAGTACCAGATAACGCAAGTAGCGGAGCGGCCTGTCGATGTTGCGGGGTACAAAAGTGTTGTAGCTTTTTTTGAAGATCTTCCTGCCCAGCGACCCCATCCATTCCTGGATACTTCCCAAGGGACATATCCAGCCGCAGATAACCGGGCCGAACAGCACCGACAAAGCCAGTACTATTATCGACAGTGCAACCGCGGACTCGTGCACCTTCTTTACCAGCGTTCCGGTGGTCGCCAGTTGCCAGTAGGAGACCACACCGCCAAACGGGCAGATCGCATGCAGTGATGCCCCTTCAATGAAAGAAAGGGTCTGGATTTCCCTTTCACCCAGAACCTCGCTGGTTGCAACAAGGGCAACCAGCACTAGGAAGAATATCTGGATGCTCCTGCGGATCCATGCTGATGTCTTTTTCGGTTTGGTCCTGACTGTAGTAACCGGCATAAGCCCTCCTGTCAATTATTTATAGCTTTACAACTGGTATCGCGCCAGCTGGTTCCTGAAGGCCCTTAGGTGGTTTTCACTTGCGCGTATCAACTGTTCGAAAAGGACCTTTACACTGGCGTTCACGGGGTCGGATAATTCTGGCCTGGTCAGGAAGATCTTGTACATCGCAATGTTGGCTATCTCGGCGTCCACGCCAGCCTGGGCTGCCGCCTTCAGATCCTTGGGCAGCACAACATGGGAGGCAGACCCATCGGTGGGGAAGGGCAGGCCACGGTTCTGGTATTCGACCTTCAGCCAGGCCAGATGCTGTTCCTCGGCGGCCATGATGTTGCTGTACGGCCTCAGTGAGCCGAACTTGGCCATGATGGCCTCGTATTCACCTCTGGCCAGATATTCGTCTTCAGCGGCCCAGCGCAGCATGTCGGTAACGGTAAATGTCGATCCATCGGAAATAGACTGTACTGCCGCTGTGGCACCATAGGCAGGCCCTCCCGCGGAAACAGTGGCCGCTGCCGCCAGCATGACGAGCGTCATAATCAACCATGATTTGTTCGTGTACTTCATCTGAAACTCCTTGTATTGTGCAGTGATAGAGGTCATCAGCTGTATTGCAATAATCATGCCAAAATATGAATGTTTAGGAGGTGTATTATTAAATACATATATTGAATGTAATTAACATCAAAGTCCTGAGCATGATTGTCCCAGCATCTTACGGTTCATGGCATACCATCTCTGTGAAGTGCCGAAACTGCACAGGGCTGTATAGTGAAGGTGGGCAAAAAAAGACCCGGGAGCCTCTCAGCCCGGGATACGCTTGCTGTATCCGCCGAGCTTCATCCAGATCCCGAAGTACAGCTCCTGGGCAGACCGC
>MIBM01000071.1:7564-12819 GCA_001830645.1 Spirochaetes bacterium RIFOXYC1_FULL_54_7 | reverse complement strand
CTTTGAAACCAGAGGGGGAATTGAACGGTTAGCCCCGCGCCGCTGGCGGCGAAAAGCGCCCAAGGTTGTGGCGTGCGCGACAGCGCACACGACAATCGCTTCCACTCCACATGCGGAGCGAAGCGACGCCGGGCGCGACAGGGGCTAACCGCGGCCTGGAGCGAGAAAACAGGAAGTTTTCGAGCGCAAGGCAATTCCCCCTCCATAATGCATTTTCCTCCTAAACTTCAGCCTTCGTAAGCAGAAACTTCCAGACTGGCGTCACCTGAATTGTCAATCCTTCTCCGGAAATGGTCTGTTCTGTGTTGTAAGTGATGATGCAGGCATCTGAAACCCGGTATACATGCATGGCCTCCATAAGGGCGGAAATCTCCCGTTCCAAGGTACTGTTGTCGGTCATTTCGTAGCCCACCTGCCAGAGTTTGACTGTCGTCTGCTCCGTGATTGCTCTGCCGGCCGGAATGGTAACAAAATCAACCTCTTTGCCGGTAGGTGTCTTTGCATAATAGATTCTGTCAGTAGTATGGCGTAGATGGATGAACACAATATTTTCAAGGATTTTACCATGATCAGGAGTAAGCTTTTCTGCAACCGACATTGCCAGGGCATGGTCTGCACAGTAGATCTTCTTGGGATTGGTTGAACGGACTGCAGCATTCATGCTGAAAATCTCGATGACATACAAGAGATATGCATCCTCAAAATAGCCAGTGGCAAGGCGGACCATTTCTATTGATATCCGATACTGTTCGCTTGCCATGCGCTGCTTGAGTTTGGTAAACGAGGTCAGGTCTCCCATCTGGTTCAGCAACAGCTGCATCAGACGCCAGATATCATTCGGGTTGGATAGATTGTACCGCTGGATTACATCCCGGAAGACAACTGTTTCCGCAATATTCTGTAGAAACCGTACCCGTGTCCGGTCATCTGCAATGAAATGGCTCTCCGGGAAACCGCCAATTTTTACATACTCATCAAACCATTGCCTGCAGAATTTCCCGTCATCACCGGACATTTTTATTGCAAGTGGAAGTTTCCGGATATGCTGTTTGGTTGTGATGAATTCGGCAAACGAAAACGGGAACAGTTCCCAGGAAAGGCTTCTACCGCCAAATTCCGTGGCAATTTCCTTGATCAGCAGCTTTGCAGAAGATCCAGTAATACTGATTTCGCAGTTGCGTGTGGTCTGGATGCGGTTGACGAATTGCTCCCAATGGTGCAGGTACTGGATTTCATCAAAAAAGAAGTAGACCTTTTCCCCGGTTTTTTCCGGGAAGGTACCATAGTAAACATCCGCGATGATTGCTGGCTCCTCTGTGCGCAGCATGAACAGACGATCGTCCGCCAGGTCAAGTATGCACAGGTTTTCCTGGGGAACACCTTGTTCAAGCAAGGACTGCATGTACAAGGTCTGGTAGATACTTTTCCCGGACCGCCTGATTCCAGTGATGATGGTGGCTTTCCGGGGAAGGCGTTCAATAACCAGTTCGCGCGGCAAGAATGTAGTTTTGGTAATGAGTTTCTGGTTATCAAGAATAATTTGTCTGATATCACGTTCAAGGGTGTTCATTTCTACTTCCCTGTGTGCATTGTATACTTTTTATGTTGAACCGTCAATATAATATTGACGGTTTTAGTATAAACCAGCAATATTAAACAGACGGTTTATTGATATACCGTCAAAACAGTACTGATGGTTTAGGTTATGAGAGCAATTTAGAGTATGTATTGATTATCCAAAATCCTTTTGCCTTCAGTCAGGATGGTCCGGGTGAAGCGTTCCAGCAATTCCGAAGGTCGATTCCACCTGTACCAGAAAAGAGGTGTTTCCAGCCTGCCCTGTCTATCCAGTTCGATGAGTCTGCCAGCTTTGATCTCTTCGATCGCTTGTATCTCCGGCATCATGGCGTAGCCTAAGCCGCGAAGTACCGCATCCGCCAGCTTTTCTGCTGATGGTATGTAATGGGCTGGTGGCAGTACTTGAGGCATTCCAAATATCCGGGACAGTGCACGGTACTGAAGCTGGTCGTCACGGTTGAAGTGGATGACAGGGGCCCGGGTTGCGGATGCTCGATCAAAGCCTTCCGGAAACCATCGTTTTGAGAAATCCGGCGACACAACCAGGAGATAGCGTAGGACACCGATTTTCGTTGAGGTAAAGCCCTGCACATCCATCCTGTCGGACGCAATGCAGCCAACTACCGTTCCGGCTCTCAGGAATCTGGTTGTCTTGTCCTGATCATCCACGAAAATCTCGAGGGTGACTTTTGAATCGGCAAGAAAAGGCGAGATGGCCTCGAGGAACCACACCGACAGCGAGTCGGCGTTCACTGCAATGGGAAGATGGCGGAACTCCGTTTCTTCGCTGATGCCAAGGTCGGCTATCGCCTCATCCTCCAGTCCCGCAACCTGGCGAAAATGCCGGAGGAGTCGCTCGCCTGCCATCGTAGCCCGTGGCGGTGTCTCGCGGAGTATGAGAATCCGCCCCATTCCATCCTCCAGCGCGCGGATTCGTTGGGAAACCGCAGACTGGGTAATGCCCAGTCGGGTGGCTGCACGGTCAAAGCCTCCCTCATCAAGAACAGCCGCGAAGGCTTCGAGCAGTCGGTAATCGATCATGATTTATATTAGCATTGCTTAAGAAGAATTAGAAGTATTCATTTTACTAATAATTGAACTTCTGGTATGTTCTGCATGCAGCTCATTCGGGAAACAATGGGGGACTTATGTTTCTGTTTTTTGCGGTCGTTTCAGCCATGTTCTATGGTCTGGGAGATTTTTCCGGTGGTTATGCTGCCAGCAAAAGCAAGGTGTTTTCCGTTCTGGTTGTCTCCCAGGTTTTTGGGTTGGCGACGGCAGCAGTGGCATTGATAGCCATGTGGCAAGGTCCTCCTGGCGGGACCGATCTAGTATGGGGATTGATCGGAGGCCTGGCCGGAGCCTTCGGGATTGTCACGCTGTATCGTGGTATCGCCAAAGGCATTGTCGCGATCGTTTCACCGACTGCGGCCTTGCTGAGCTCTATCCTTCCCCTGGGTGTTGGTCTGTTCCTTGGAGACCGGCCCGGGATCCTGGCCATTGTCGGGATAGGGCTCTGTGTGCCTGCGGTAATTCTGCTCTCCTCCAGCCCTGCAGGCGCAGGATCGGATAGGGATCGTATCAGGCCTTCCTTGTACCACGGTATTGTGGCAGGCCTGGGTTTCGGGCTCTTTTACGTGGCTCTTTCCCGCCCTGGGGTAGATTCCGGATTCTGGCCCCTGATCGCCGCACGTACGGCATCGATAGCCGTGGCACTTGTCATACTTCTGGCCAGGCGAGAGCCGCTGCTATTGAAAAAAGGTAGCCGGATTCCGGCGGTTCTTGCGGGTATTCTGGACATGGTCGCCAATATCTTCTTTGTCCTTGCATCCAGTGCAGGAATGTTGTCGATTGTGGCAATCATTGTGTCCCTTTACCCTGCACCCACTGTTTTGATGGCCAGATTGGTATTCAAGGAGCGTATCACCCCTGCCAGGTGGTTCGGCTTGGGGCTTTCATTGGCCGGGCTGGCCTTGATCAGCCTGGGATAGCCACTCATGGAATTCGGGCTGCTGTACACATTGGTTGATAGAAATTCAAGTATGGATAATCAGATTGTTTCAGGCCAGTGGGTGAGGTGGGACACAGGAACGAAGCATTTCGACCGATTCGAGCAATGTGTCTATCGTTTCATCCTGAACATTCCTGTCCATATTTACGCAGCAGAATCCAGTAAGATGAGGGTTTCCTGATTCTTCCGCCAATCGACTGACCGTCGCTGTGATAGCTGCCGCGCTCATCGATCCCAATTCTGTAGGAGATAATCTGATGCTGAAGAATGTATCTGGCAAGGCTTTTCGCAGCACAGCGACATCGCCTCCCCAACCTAAGTCCAAAAAGTCAAGATGAGGCAACCGCGCAAAGGAGGCGGCAAATCGGTGGGGATCGGTGCCACAATAATGAATCCCGAAGGGCATATTCTCCCTGTTCCAGGCTTCATCGAAACCAAACAGGAATTCATTATACGTACTTTCTGGAATCATCGTGTGGCTGCATTCGGAGTGCAGGAAAACCGGTTCGCCGAAATGCCGGACCATCCTGTTCACAGATATTGAAGTGGTTCCTGTACGGGCAGCAATTTTTTTCGTGAAGGTATTGATTGCATCCGCGATTCCGGAAAAGAAGGACTGTACTTCCTGTGGCCGGTCATAAAGATCAGTGAAGATGTCCTGGCCCCGTAAATCCATGGCAATGTTGAGAACACCACCCCAGTTCACGTCGCCCTGTATCTTCCTGTAATGGGTTTCAAGGTTTTCCACCAAGGAATCGAAACGTTTGAAAGCCGATGAATGGAAAGGATCTGTGGAAGGGAGTATGGGTGCGTCGAGCTCCCCTGTATGAACGAGGGGAGGTGCACTCTCCAGATATTCCACACGGCATCCTAGCATTTCCTGCATGAGGAAACCGGCTGCCAGATGCACGGCACCAATTTGGGGGGGGGAGTCCTTTCCACCCAGGCCAAAGCGGCCCCATCGATCCCAAAGGGCGCGTTCCATGACGGATTCCACCTCGACTCTTCGGCTGGGGTGATAGAAAAAGTCGGCATCAAAAGTGATTCCTTCCCGGTGGAACCACCAAGCGGGGTGGAATACAATTTCCACAGGGTACGGAACGCTTGATCTCAAGCTCATGATTCGACAATGCCTCCTATGCAGTCGTAGGTGCGCTGTTGGTCTTCCGGAGTGGCGCAATAGGTGACAACAATCGTTTTCATTTCAGGCGAATGCAACCTTGCAAACGCTTCGGCAACCTCGCGAGGGTTGCCCACCATGCGGGCGTTCACCGTCACTCCGCTTCCTGCAAACGCAGTGCGGAATCCTTCTGGCGGATTCGGATCAGGGTCAGTCTGTATGGTAAAAGCAGCATCCACGAAAGCCAGGTCGGAGAGTGCTTTGACTGCAGCAATCTGTGTAGTCCAATTGCCACAGGAATGGAATGCGGTTCCACCCATTCCTCTGCCAAACCGTGCCAGGGCGGGGCCGAATAATCTGCCATACGTTTCCGGTGACACCATGACTGCATTGTCGTCACTTGCACCCAGTGCCTTGAAATACCGGGAGGATGCGAACCCGTGACCTGGCCGCACCAGGGCATCGCCGATGACGGATACCTGTTTCTGGTAAAATGCCAGTTCAAGGTCAGTGACACGGTCCAGCAGGATGGAGATGTCATCCGGG
>MIBM01000071.1:7409-7551 GCA_001830645.1 Spirochaetes bacterium RIFOXYC1_FULL_54_7 | reverse complement strand
CCATGAAAAAAACGGAGGTGGGGAACAGGGCACATGTCGCATTGAGAGGCGATTGCACATCAGAACAGGAGATGGGTATTTTACCCTGGGTTGCTTCAAGGAAATACTCCAGCATCTCCATGGTATGGCGACCAACCGGCGA